>JANQOH010000335.1 GCA_028289725.1 Alphaproteobacteria bacterium | reverse complement strand
ATTTACGGCATTGCGGCGGCACTTTCGGCCACATTCGCGCGCGCCGCGTCTCACGGCCATAGCCACGGCGACTTCGTGCTGGGCGAGCATAAGGACGGCAACATCCATTTCTTGCTGGTCCACGACCTTGACCGCGACAGCGACATCACGGACGGCGTGGTAGACCGTCAAATCCCGATGGATTCGCAATATGCCGAGCCGATGCATCGCGCGCTCAGCGGCGAGACAGGCACGATCGTCGGGCTCGATCTGTGGGGTGACGAGGTTCTTGCGGGATTTGCGCCCGTCGAGGAACTCGGGCTCGGCGTGGTCGTCAAGGTCGGGCTAGACGACATTCGCCGTCCCTATATTCAGACCGCGTTTCTCGCCACGATCATATCCGGCATCGTGATCGCATTCGGCATGGGCCTGTTGCACCGGATTGGTATGTCTCTGGTGGTCAGCGCCGAGGAAAGTGATGACCGGCACCGCTCGGTGCTCGATACCACGTCCGAAGGTTATTGGCGCGTCGACGCGCTTGGCCGAACGGTCGAGGTCAATCGCGCCCTCTGCCGCATGCTCGGATATGAACCGGAAGAAATTGTCGGGCATGCTCCGTCCGCCTTCGCGATTGGCGAGAGCCGCGAGGCGCTCGAGGTCTATCTCAGCGACTCAGGCGCAGACGCCGGTGTCGTCGAAGTGACCTTACGGCCCAAGTCAGGGCAAGTGATTCATGCGCGAGTGAGCGCGAGTCCTCTAACGCGAAAAAATGGCGCCGCCGCCGGCGCCTTTGCCTTCGTATCCGACATTTCGGAGCAAAAGCGGACCGAGTTTGAGTTGCGCTATCTCTCTCAAGCGGTCGAGCAAAGCCCGGCGTCGGTGATCATCACGAACACTGAAGGCCACATCCAATATGTGAATTCCAAATTCACCGATATGACCGGATATGAACCGGATGAAGTGATCGGTACCAGCACACGCTTGCTCACGTCGGGCTTCAGTTCACCCAAAGTGCATGAGGATTTGTGGCGCACCATCCGGGCCGGCGACATTTGGCGCGGCGAACTACACGACCGCCGGAAAAGCGGCGAGTTCTTCTGGGTCGAAACCGCGATCACGCCGATCCGTGACGATACCGGCCACATCAGCCATTACCTTGCGGTCCAAGAAGATGTCACTATTCGCAAGAAGTACGAAGAAGAACTCGTCCAGCAAGCCAACTACGACAAACTGACGGGTTTGCCTAACCGCCTTCTTGGCACCGACCGGCTCGCCAAGGCGCTTCAGCGGTCGAAACGCAGTGGGTCGAATGCGGCGCTGCTGTTCATCGATTTGGACGGTTTCAAAAAGATCAATGACAGTCTGGGGCACGCCACCGGCGATCGCCTGCTACAGGAAACCGCGCAGCGTTTGTCGCAATGCGTGCGCGCGACCGACACCGTGGCGCGCTGGGGCGGCGACGAATTCCTGATTGTGCTGCCCGACTTGGCGACGCCGGAGTCGGCCGAACTGGTCGCGGAAAAAATCCTCGAAGTGTGCTCCGCGCCCTATCAGCTTGACGGCTACGAGCTTTCGGTCACCGCCAGCATCGGTATTTCGGTGTGCCCGCTTGATGGTCATGACGGGACCGAGCTGATGCGGAACGCCGACGCCGCGATGTACGCCGCGAAGGAAAGCGGTCGGGACCGTCTGCGCTTCTTCAAGCCGGAGCTCAATCAGCGCGCCGTCGAGCGGCTGGCGCTCGAATCCGATCTGCGCCGCGCCATCGCCAACCATGAGTTCGATTTGCACTACCAGCCGGTTGTCCGCATCGACACCGGCGAAATCATCGGCGCCGAAGCGCTTCTGCGATGGCACCACCCGGAAGCCGGCATGATTCCGCCGGACAAATTTATCCCGGTGGCCGAAGAAACCGGTCTGATCGTGCCGATCGGCAACTGGGTGATCCGCACCGCGTGCGAACAGATTGCCCAGTGGCGCGCCGACGGCTTCGGCGACCTGTGCATGGCGGTCAACGTATCGGCACGGCAAGTGAGCGACGCACGCTTTATCCCATCGGTCACGCAAATTCTGCGCGAGACCGGCATCGACCCGTCCTGGCTAGACTTTGAGATCACCGAACGCCTGCTCATGAGCAATGCGCCGACGACGCGGATATCGCTGTCCGAGCTCAACGAGCTGGGGGTCGGCCTGTCGATCGACGATTTCGGCACCGGCTATTCAGCGCTGAGTTACCTGCAGCAGTTCCGCTTCGACATCCTGAAAATTGACCGCACGTTCGTCGATCGCGTCGCCGACGACAAAGACAGCGCGGCGCTCACCAAGGCGATCATTCGCATGGCACAGAGCCTGGGCCTGAAAGTGATTGCCGAGGGCGTCGAAGGCGAAGCGCAACTCGAATTTCTGCGCAAACACAAATGCGATCTCGCGCAAGGCTACCACTTTAGCCGTCCCGTCCCCACGGACGAATTCCGTGCGCTGCTGGACACGGCATCGATCGAGTCCAATGCGCACAAGACGCTCAGTCCGCCGGAACTCGCCGACGCCTAAAACCGGACCGCGCGGCGCAAACTCATTCAATCACAATAAAGATGGCGCGCCCGGGAAGATTCGAACTCCCGACCCCTAGATTCGTAGTCTAGTGCTCTATCCAGCTGAGCTACGGGCGCAGGCCGCGCGGGCAAGGACAGATGGGCCCGGGGCGCGCGCACCCTAATCAAATCGTATCCGGAACGCAAGCACGGGAACGCAGCACCAAACCCGTCCGAAGCCGCCGAATCCAGCCAAAAATTCGGCGGTTTTTGACGCCAAGATTCGGCGGTGTAAACTCCCGCCAATATTGGGGGCGCGATGCGACGAACAAATGGTGACGCGGCCGACATTTATTTGCGTAAAGACTTGGTAATATTGAAGCGAAACTGGCGACACAATCATGCGCGATAAGATTAAGATCACTCTTTTGCTCGCGGCCCTGGCGCTCGGCGGCTGCTCCTATGCAGGCGACGGCTTGTGGCCGGAAACCGCCGATCAAGCGGCGGAGCACGCGTCCGCTGCACCGGCTCAGGCAAGCGCCAGCGCGCTCGGCGCTTGGACGCCGGCGCTCACCGCGGCGGAGCCGTTGGCGCTCGACCTGCCGCCAAAGCGCGATATCACGCCGACCGACAGTTTTCTTGGCCAAAAGGTCGCCGGTTTGCGGTCCGACCTGCACATGCTGATCGACATTGTCAGCGCGCAGCAGGAGGAGTATGGCGACATCACCGGCGCGACCGCGCAGCTCGCCAATCGCTACCAGACCACGATCAGCCGCGTACGCACACGCGCCGGCGGGACTGGCGCGCCAACACAAGCAAACATCGTCGCGCAATTGGACGCCGCCGGCAAAGACCTTGATGCGATCGATGCCGCCAAGCCGCGCCTCGACGATTTGGCCGCCCGCGTCGCGGCGAATTCCGGTATCGCGACCTATGTCAACGCGGCCGCGACGACGGCGATGGGCGTGAACGGCGGGGCCGAACAAGATCAGGCGCAGCTGAAGCAAATCGTGGACGATACAAACGCTGTGTCGGCGCAAAATGATCGTTTGCTAAATGCAATTAACGCAACAATCGCCAACAACCAGACCCAGGTGGCGGCGGAACGCGCCAACCTAACCACCTGGTCTGAAGCGATCAGCCAGGCAAGCGTGGCCGCGAGCCAGCCCACAGTTGCGGCGATCAGCACCGACGGCCCGGCGCTTATCTCGATTGGCTTCGGTCGGTCGCGCATCGAATATGAGCAAGCGCTCTATGACGTGGTGAGCGCCACGCTGAATCAATCGCCGGAGGCCCGTTTTGAATTGGTGGCGGTGGAGCCCCAGCGTGGTGGTTTGGGCGCGGATCTCAAACAAAACACCCGGCGCGTCTTTCAGTCGCTGATGGACATGGGTTTGCCGAGCGATCGCATTATCCTGCTGTCGGAAACCAGCAAAGCGGCCACCGCAGGCGAGGTGCAACTCTATCTTCGGTGACCGCCGCCCCGCGTGGGAGGAGCATGATGGCGCGCACATTCGGTCCAATTCTGTTTTTGCTCGCGGTGTTCGCTGGCGATGCCTTGGCCGACAACGCATTGACCGCGACGGATCGGTTCGAAATCCGTGCGGTGATCGAAAGCCAAATCGCG
>JANQOH010000332.1 GCA_028289725.1 Alphaproteobacteria bacterium | reverse complement strand
GTGGACGAACGCCCTATTTGCCGGCCGATGAACTGGCACGGCTCGGCTTCGCCATCGCGATCTACCCGATCACCACTTTGGCGGCGGCGACGCGCGCGGTTCAAACCACTTTGGCCGGCGTCATGCGCGACGGCGCGGCTCACCCATCGGCTTTACCCGGTCTCGCCGACCTCAATCAAACCAGCGGGGTCGATGAGCATTTGGAATTCGCCGCGCGCTATGCCAAGCGAGAGACGCCATGAATGTCTTTTTTAGATTTCTGAGTACGCTATCGATTCTTGTGTGTCTCGGCGCGGCCAGTGCGAAGGCGGAAACCACGCTGCGTATTACCCTGCAACTGCCGATCACGGCGCCGCTTGGTCAAAATTTGGTGGCATTTCAGGAACGCGTCGAAGCCGCGAGCGGCGGCGAGATCCGCGTGGAGATCTATCCGAGCGCCCAATTGTTCACGGACAAGGAAGTGCCGACCGCCGTCTCGACCGGCCAGATTGAAATGGGTGTGTCGTCGCTCGCGCGCTTCGCGGGCACGATCCCGGCGGTCGACATTTTCAATGTGCCGTTTTTGTTTCCGACGCAAGAGGATGTGCGCGCCGCAACCGCGCCGGGGTCGCCCGTGCGTGCGCCGCTCGATGCGGCGATGACCGAGAAAGGCGCACGCCCGCTTTGGTGGCAACCCTATGGCTTGGCGTTGATTATGTTGCGCGACGGTGTGGCCAAACGGCCGAGCGACATTGAGGGCCGCAAGATCCGCACCTTCGGCAAAGCGCATGAAGCGTTCGTGAACGCACTGGGCGGGGCCGCGACGAATATTTCCGGCTCGCGCCAGTTCTTGGCGTACGAGCGCGGCACCGTGGACGGTGGCATGACCGGCCCCACCACGATCAAGGACCGCAAGCTGTATCAGGTGCTGGACTCGGTTGCGCTGACCAATCACGCGGCGATCGAATTCGTCGTGCTGATCAATGAGGAACTATGGCAAAGCCTGTCCGAGTCAGAACGGACCATCTTGACCGACGCCGCGCGTGCAACGGAAAACGAGCTTCGCGACCAGTTTCCCGCTCTCGCGCAAGAAGCGCTCGACGAAGCCGCGGCCAATGACATGACGGTCTATCAACCGACCGCAGACGACCTCAAGGCATGGCGCGCGGCAACGGAGCCTTTGAGGCAAGTCTATGTTGACGCGGCCGGACAGCTCGGCGCCGAACTACTCACCGCGGCGGAGGCTATGGGCGAAAACTAAGTCTAAGCAGCGACGGCCACCTGATCGCGGCCTGCCTCTTTCGCGCGATACATCGCGCTGTCCGCGCGGGCCAAAATCTGTTCGATATCGTCGTCATCGCTGACGCGATCGGCAACGCCAATACTCACGGTAAATCCGAACTCCCTGGCGCCATCGGATACACGGATCCGGCTGATACCGTCACGGAGGCGTTCGGCGAGAATTTTTGCGCCCTTCGTGTCCGTTTCCGGCAGGATCACAGCGAACTCTTCGCCGCCAATTCGCGCGACGATGTCGCTGTCGCGCAACATCGCCTGACAGGCGTTGGCGAAACGACGCAGCGCCTCATCGCCCGCGGCATGCCCATAGGTATCGTTGACCGCCTTAAAGTGGTCGATATCAAGCATCAGAACCGAACAAGGGCGGCCATAACGTACCGCGCGCGCCAGTTCGTCGCGGCCGCGCGCCAGAAAACTGCGCCGGTTCGACACGCCTGTTAGCCCATCGATGGCGGCATCGTGCCGCAGACGCAGCTCCTGCGTCATATCGCGCACGACTGCGATGAAATACGCCT
>JANQOH010000326.1 GCA_028289725.1 Alphaproteobacteria bacterium | reverse complement strand
CAAGCTGCTCCGACTCCGGCACGTCGGGCTCCGCCTGGGCCAGAGCGCCGGTCGCGATACAGGCCATCGACACGGCGATCAGGACCGTTAAGACGTTCTGCCGAAGGCGAAATGTGCGTCGCGTGGTCATCGCGCCGGAGCCTATCGAGCGGCCGCGCGCCTGTCACATATTCTCTCACCGGAAGCCGCGCCCGCGCTGGGACCCGCGGCGGAAGGACGTCGCGCCAACTTGAACACGGTTGACCGCCGTCTAGTTGAACAATGAGATATGCCCAATCGATGCGTGATTCGCGCTTCGGATCGCGGTCGATGGCCGACCCGGGAGCAAACACGCGATGGCCACCTCAACCAAGGAACGGAACAGGCGGACAGCCATGACCGGACAGACGACGCGCGAACGACCGCAAGCGACCGGATTTGACGTTCTGAACGACGCCGGCCTCAACAAGTCGACCGCTTTCACGGAAGAAGAACGCGACCGGCTGAAACTGCGCGGCTTGCTGCCGCCCGCGATTTGCCCGCAACCGCTCCAGCTTGACCGCGTGATGGCCAATCTGCGCCGCAAGGAGTCCGACATTGAGCGCTATATCTTTTTATCGGCGCTACAAGGCCGCAATGAGCGCCTGTTCTTTCGCGCCCTGATCGACAACATCGACGAACTAATGCCGGTGGTCTACACGCCGACGGTCGGCCAAGCGTGCAAAGAGTTCGCGAACATCTTTCGGCAGACGCGAGGCTTCTACATCTCGCCGGAGGATCGCGGACGCATCCGCGCAAATCTGGACAATTGGCCCGATCAAGACGTTCGCGTCATCGTGGTCACGGACGGCGAACGCATCCTAGGACTCGGTGACCTCGGCGCGAGCGGCATGGGCATTCCGATCGGCAAGCTGGCGCTCTATGTCGCCTGTGCCGGTATTCATCCCGCGCAATGTTTGCCCGTGATGCTCGATGTTGGCACCAACAATGAGCAGCTGCGCGATGATCCGCTTTACTTGGGTGTCAACCGGGAGCGCGTGACGGGCCAAGCCTATGACGATTTGGTCGAGGAGTTCGTGGCCGCTGTCCAGGACAAATATCCGGGCGCGCTCATCCAGTTCGAAGATTTCTTAACGCCGAACGCGTATCGGCTCTTGAGCGCATATCGCGATCGTGTCTTGTGTTTCAACGACGACATACAGGGCACCGCCGCCGTGGCTTTGGCCGGTGTCTATGCTTCGACGCGTATCTCCGGTCTCGATTTCAAAGACCTAACAGTGATGTTCTTGGGCGCGGGTTCGGCGGCCACCGGTATCGCCGATCTGATGGTTACGGCTTTTGAGGCCGCGGGCCTCGACGAACAGGCGGCGCGTGAGCGGCTTTGGTTCGTCGATGAAAAGGGGTTGGTGATCGGAGAACGCAACGATCTCGCGCCGCATAATTTGCCCTACGCCCACGCGCGCGGTCCGATGGATTTCGCCGGCGCGGTGAAAGCGATCAAGCCGCAGGTTCTGATCGGCGCGACCGGCGCGCCCGGCACGTTTACCGAGGAAATCGTCGGCTTGATGGCCGAGATCAATCCGCGGCCGGCGATTTTTGCACTGTCCAACCCGACCTCGCGTGCCGAATGCACGGCGCAACAGGCCTATGCCTGGAGCCACGGACAAGCGATCTTTTGCAGCGGCAGCCCCTTCGCGTCGGTGACGGTGAATGGCCGCGATTACCGTCCGGGCCAGGGCAACAATGCCTACATCTTTCCGGGCATCGGACTTGGCGCCATTGCTTGCGAGGCCGAACGGATTTCCGATGCCATGTTCCTGGCCGCGGCGCGTGCGCTCGCCGACGAGGTCAGTGAAGCCGATTTGGCCGCCGGGTCGATTTACCCGCCACTTTCCGAAATCCGCGCCCTGTCGCTGACCATCGCGGTCGCGGTCGCCGAGGTTGCGTACGAGGAAGGATTGGCGCGCCGAGTAAGGCCCGATGATTTGAAGGCAGCAATCGCCGCGAGCATGTACGAACCGACCTACTAGCAGTCGTAATTCGCGCGACTGACTTGAACCGATTCAGTGCTGATGGTCGACAGCCAGGTCCAGAGCCGGGATCACGGGTGGCGGCGCGGGTTCCGGGGCTCCCGCGGCGAAAGCCAATGCGCCGGGGTGCACCGGTGTCAATCGCATGTCGCTGTCAACCGGCGCGGCGTCATCGAAGTCGCTGACGCGTTCGGTCAAGGTCTTGGCCACTAACCATGCGTGCCGATCCGGAAAGTCAGGTCGTGTCACCAAGTAATGATCGCCAAAGCGGAAAAGCGCTCTAAGCTCCGTCGCGCCATAGTCTTCAAACGGCGCGGCACCCTCGCGCAGGGCCGCGACATCGTCTTTTGAGAAGAGAACGATCTGCAACTGCCCCGTGGTGATCAAACTCGCCAGGCGAATTTGATCCGGGGCGCGGCTGACGCGGGCTTTGCTCTCCGGCAGGAATTCGTCAAGCGTGGCCGCGATGTGTTTGCCGAGCGGATAAGTCGGTTCGTCCGCGCGGCACGTGCCAATCAGCAAATGTTTCCGGCGATATACTTCCCACTGCCGGTAGGGCGTGTGCCCCCCTGCGACGACGAACGCTGTCGCCCCCAGGGTTGTACCCAAAAATTTCCGTCGACTGATCATGGTCTGCTCGCGGCGCCCTCCGACGCCGGAGCGCCGGAGGGTATTCTGCGTTCGTCGTCGCCTTAGTCTTCGAACACGCTCAAATCGAGGACCGCCGAAACCGCGTAGTTCGGCAGATCGACCACTTGGCCCACCACCAAATCCGCTGCGACACTGGTGAGCACGTAAGCCTGTTCACGCGTCAAGCCGTGTTCGCGCTGGATGTATTCGATCAAGTCGATCAGCGCCATGCGCGCGGCTTGCGTCAAATCCTCGTTCAAGTTCTCGAGGTCGGCAATTTGCCCACCATCGAGATAAGCGAGGAACGGCGGAATCTCGCCCTTGTCCTTTAGCGGGAAACCGACCGTCGCGTAGAACTCGGTCGGTGCGATGGTCTTGAGCTGCGCGCCGCCTTCGAACTGCGGTGCGGTGATGTTGGCGCCTTCGCCCTTGCGGATTTCGGTACGGACGGTGACGTCGCCGCCAATTTCAATCGCGGTACCCGACACTTCGCCGTCGCCCTGCGCAAAGTGCACGTCACCAACGAACAAGCCGCAGCCATCGACGAAACACGGCAGCAACAGCGTTGTCCCGACTTGCATTTGCTGCACGTCCATATTGCCGCCATTTTCGCGCGGCGGGATGGTGCGCAGGCAATCAGCCGCGGCGCTGCCGTTGGGGCCGCACACTTCGGCCGGCTGTGCGCCGGTCGGCTCAGGCATCAAGGCAATACCGCCCGCAGCACCAAGCGCGGCTTCACGCGCTTTCCAGGCCTCTACTTCTGGTGCGCCCGGCAGAACGCCGACCGAGCCCATGAACGCCGCCATCGGGATCTTGATCCCGGGCATGGCGTCCGACGTCGCGCCGTCGCGCGCCGTGCGCCAGCCGACGAAGAAGGGTTCCGTGTAGAGATCGCGCAAGAAACCGAAGCCCGGAACGATCAGGGTGTAACCGAATTCATCTGGCTCGATGTCGACCAGCGTGACCGCCAAAACATCACCGCGCTTCGCGCCGTTGATGTTGACCGGACCGGTCATCGGGTGAACCAGGTTCAGGTCCACGGCGCTCAAATCATCCGCCGTCGAATCCAGGGTCAAGTCGCTGTCGAGCGCGTCACGGGTTTCGAAAATGATGTAGTCGCCGGGGTTCGCGCTCACCGGCATTGGAATGTCCGGATGGTAGCGGTTCATGCAATTTGGGTCGTCGGCGCAATGGTCGCCGGTTTTGGCGACGGTGACTTTGGTCGCCCACGTCACGTCTGTTGTGTCGGCTTCCACACTGCCGGCGGCCAGGGCCATCGCGCCCGCGGCCAAAAACAATGATTTAACCTGCTTCATAATGAATGCCTCTCCCTCATAACCGTTCGTTCGAAGTACTTGACTGCGCGGTGCGCGTTGCTTGCGCATTGGGGCTTCCCATCCCCATTTGCCGGCTGTGGAGCGTGCCCCGCTCTCTCACTTCTGGTTCACGGCGAATACGCTACTCCGCCGGTCCGGGGCGATCAAGCATTGGCGGTCAATCCCATCGTGCGTACGGTCACAAAAATTGACCGCGAAAACGGTTGTTTCGCGCGGCCTTGAGCGCCACATTGGCGGACGACCAAGACCACCGAGGGAGCACGGGGCGATGAGGTTTCTTGTCTGGTTAGTCGGGATCGTTGTGGCGCTTGTCGTCCTGGTCGTTTTCGGACTTCCCTTCGTCGTCAACACGGGTTTCGTCAAAGACCGCATCGCGAGCGCCGCGCAGGACGCGACCGGGCGGACGCTGGTGATCGACGGCGATATCGGCCTGTCCCTGTTTCCGACATTGTCTGTCGACGTGAACGGCGTCCGTTTGGCGAATGCCGACGGCGGTGTGGCCGAACAAATGGTTACAGTTTCGTCGTTGAGCGCGTCAATCGACTCGATGGCGTTGATCGGCGGCTCCGTCATCATCGATTCCGTCGTCGTACGCGAACCCAGCATCTTTCTGGAACAGAATGCCGGTGGCCGGCCGAATTGGGAAATGACGCCGCCACCCTCCGATGACACCGCTTCGGCGCCGGGCGATAGCGCCGACGATGCCGCGCCCGCTGAATTAGCGGAGGCGTCCCCACCGCCGGAAATCCGTATTGGTCTGATTCAAATCGAAAACGGCGCATTCAGCATGCGCGACGCGGCGGGTACGGAAACAATCGTGGCCGAATCGCTCAATGTCGAACTGACCGCGCCCGCGCCGGAGAGCCCTCTCAATCTTAAGGGCAGCGTCACCCTGAATGGCGAACCGGTCGCCATCGACGTGTTGGCCGACTCGTTCGGACAAGCCTTGGCGCAAGAGAGATTCTCGCTTGTTGCGTCGGTGCGCTCGGCACTCGTGAGCGCCGGGTATGACGGCGCCGTCGAGCAGTCGCCGGTGCCTGGCCTAGACGGCTCAATGTCTGTCGACATTGGCTCGGTTGGCGCGTTGGCGGCATGGCTCGGCCAACCGTTGCCGGAGGAACAGCCGGACCCCGGCCCCTTCAAGCTCGATGCGACCTTGGTGGCGGATGGCGCCGCCGTCACCCTCACCGAAGCGAAAATCGTGGGTGACGGCTTGGACGCGACGGCGTCGGGCAGCTTCGAGCAGGCCGGTGGCACGACGAAAGTGGTGTTCAATTTGGAAGGCGGCCGGATCGACGTCGATCGCTATTTGCCGCCCCCGGCACCGGCCGCTGCTGCGCCCGCGGCCGCGCCGACAGAATCCGCCGCGCCGGCCGGTGAGGCGCAATCTTCACCGGACAATGGTGAGCCGGCTGACCTGTTTGCCGCGTTGCCGACGGACCCGATCGATCTGACACCGCTGAAATCGACGCAAGCCGACATCAAGATCAAGCTCGGCGGCGTCTCCGCGATGGGCTACGAGGTCGGGCCGATCGACGTCAAGCTCGACATTGTCGACGGCGTGCTCAGCGCGTTCATCGATGAGATGGGCGTTTATGACGGCACAATCAGCGGTTGGCTGTCGGTTGATTCCGCCGCCGGTGACGGGCTGATCTTCGACACATCGATGGAGGTCAAAGCCTTGCCGCTGGGCCGTTTGGCCGAGGCCGCGCAGGCGCCGGTTCCTGTGGCCGGCATATTGTCCACCACCCTCGCGGTGCGCACCGAAGGCGCAAACCCACGAGCGCTCGCCCAAGGCGCATCGGGACGCATCGATCTCAATTTGGCCAATATCACTTCGGACGATCCGCAACTGTCGGCGCTCAAAGAAGTGACGATGCTGTTCGATTTGCCGGGGGTCGATGCGCCGCCCAATTTGCAGGCCGCCGTGATTTACAATGGCGAAACCATCCAACTTAAGGGCACCACCGATCCCTTGCCTCAAATGATCGGCGGGGACCGGTTCGCTGTCGACTTTTCGGTGGCGTCGCGACTGATCAACCTGGCCTATAAGGGCGCGGTTCAGCAGCGCCCAGTTCCCGGCCTGGATGGCGATTTCAATCTCGATATCGGCTCGGTCGGCGAGTTGGCGAGCTGGGCCGGTCAGCCATTACCGGAAGGTCAGCCGGACCCGGGACCGCTTGCGGTGCGCGCGAGTTTGGCCGCCGATGGTCCGAAGATCGTTCTTTCCGAGGCGGTGATCGAAGGCGATGGCCTGAACGCAACCGCAACCGGCAGTTTTGACGGTTCGGGCGATGTCAGCCAAGTGGCGTTCACGCTCGACGCTGACGCGCTCGACATCGATCGCTATATGCCGCCGCCCGCCATGGCGGCCGAGCCAGCCGCAACCGAAGCGCCGGCCGCCTCCGCCCCGTCAGAAGCGGCGCCGAGCGCGGCGCCGCCGGCGGAGGGCGGCGATTTGCTCGCTGGCATCCCGACCGAGCCGTTCGATCTGGCTCCGTTGCGCGGTACCGACGGCACGGTGGCCATTCGGATCGGCCAAGTGCGCGCGATGGGTTATGA
>JANQOH010000325.1 GCA_028289725.1 Alphaproteobacteria bacterium | reverse complement strand
ACATAACCCGTGCTTGTCCAAATCCAGTTGGCGTGTCCATGGGACCCGTGGGAGGCCCGTTATATAAGGCTGGCTCGCCGAGACGCTAGCATTTCGCGCCAATTCAGCCGCCTCGCCGGGTGTCTTGGCCTTTCGCGCCTGTCGGCGGCGGAGTACACTCGGCGGCAAATCGAGCGAGACGAGATCAGGAGAGGGAATAACCGTGGCACGCGCGATCTGGAACGGTGTCGTCGTCGCCGAGAGCGACAGTTACGAGACCGTCGAGGGCAATATTTACTTCCCGCCCGATGCGATCAAGACCGAATATTTCGCCGAAAGCGAGACGACCAGCGTCTGTCCTTGGAAGGGCACCGCGCAGTATTACGACCTCGTCGTTGACGGGCAACGTAACGCGGACGCGGCTTGGTACTATCCGGCAACCAAGGAAGCGGCGAATAACATCACCGGGCATGTCGCATTTTGGCGCGGCGTGACCGTGGAGGCCTGACCAGGCCTGCCCTTCCGAATTATTCTTCCGTGGTGGAGGCGGGCGCCGCGGCGGCGCCCGAACGCAGATGGATACGACCGGCACCGAAAAACGCATTCTGTTGGTGGAAGACGATGAGGCGCTTAGGGACTCATTGTCCGAGCAGCTCAAGTTGCACGAGGAGTTCGAGACGGTCGAGGCGTCCAACGCCGCCGAAACCTTGGATTTGACCAAGACCCAGCGGTTCGACCTCATTTTGCTCGATATCGGGCTCCCGGACATGGACGGGCGCGAAGTGTGTCGGTTGCTGAGGCGCAACGGATTGAAGACACCAATCATCATGCTGACGGGGGCGGATACCGAAGCCGATACCATATTGGGCCTCGATTCCGGTGCCAATGACTACATCACCAAGCCGTTTCGTCTTGGCGTGCTTCTCGCCCGGGTGCGCGCCCAATTGCGCCAGCATGAGCTTACCGAAGACGCGGTGTTCACCATCGGGCCGTATAGTTTTCAGCCGGGCGCCAAATTGTTGGTCGATACCGATTCGAAAAAGAAAATCCGCCTGACTGAGAAAGAAACGTCGATCTTGAAATATTTGTACCGGTCGGGCGACAAGGTGGTCGGCCGCGATGTGCTGCTTGATGAAGTGTGGGGCTACAACGCGGCGGTCGCGACGCACACGTTGGAAACCCACATCTATCGCCTACGACAGAAGATCGAATCGGATCCGTCGAACGCGCAAATCTTGGTCACGGAAACCGGCGGCTATCGTCTCAATCGCCAGGCGTGACACGCGGCCTACCCGCTTAAGTCGCGATATCGACGATCACTGGCACATGGTCGGACGGTTTCTCCCATCCGCGTGCATCGCGCAGCACCTCCGCGCTTTCCAAGGCTGACACAAGGTCGGGCGTGACCCATACGTGACCCAACCGCCGCCCGCGATCGCCGGCGCGCCAATCGCGGGCGCGATAGCTCCACCAGCTATAGAGCTTCTCTTCCGGCGGAATGAAATGGCGCACGGCATCGACCCATTCTCTCGATGCGGACAGGCGTCCAAGCGCCTCCACTTCGACCGGTGTGTGGCTCACCACTTTTAGAAGCTGCTTGTGCGACCAGACATCGGTTTCGAGCGGGGCGATATTCAGGTCGCCAACCAGAATCTGGCGCGCGCCGTGACGGTTGCTTGAAAACCAATCGGTAATTTCGTCCAAAAAACTGAGTTTATGCTCAAATTTCGGATTCTCTCCCGGATCCGGGACGTCGCCGCCAGCCGGGACATAGAAATTGTGCAGTTCAATGTCGCCTGGCAGGCGCGCATAAACGTGGCGCGCGTCACCCTTTCCGCACCAATCGCCGCGCTCCGCCTGTTCCAAGGGCACTCGGCTCAAAACCGCGACGCCATGGTAGGCCTTCTGACCAAAAATGAGGTGATGCGGATAGCCGAGTTCGTGAAACATATCGGCCGGGAACAGTTCATCCGCGACTTTGGTTTCCTGTAGGCATAGGACATCCGGCGCGCGCTCCTTCACGAGCTGAGCCAATGCGCCGCCGCGCAGACGGACCGAATTCACATTCCAAGTGGCAATTCTGAGGGGCATAGGTCGTGTGATCGTTCTGTTTGGGCCAAAAATGCGGAAATTCGTTCACCGCTGTTCCGCGGCGCAATCACGACACCATGCCTGGTCTTCGGCGATCAGGATAGGTTTCGCGTTTGATGCTGAGGCTCGCAATGATGACGCCCATTGTCACCGCCCCGATCAATACCGTGCAGACGGCGTTGATTTCTGGTGTGACGCCGAGGCGGACGGAACTGTAGATTTTCATCGGCAAAGTGGTCGCGCCCGGGCCGGTGGTGAATGACGCGATGACCAGATCGTCCAACGATAAAGTGAATGCAAGCAGCCAACCGGCGATCATGGCCGGGGCGATCAGCGGCAAAGTGATCTCGAAAAAGGCGCGCAAGGGCGGCGCGCCCAAATCCTGTGCCGCTTCTTCGATCGCGGTGTCGAACGAAATCAACCGCGCCTGCACGACAACGGCGACATAGGCCATGGAAAAAGTGATGTGGGCGATCACGATCGTCCAATAGCCGCGCGCCCATTCCAGCGCGACGAACAGGAGCAGCAGTGAGAGCCCGGTAATCACTTCCGGCATCACGAGGGGCGCGGAAACCATGCCGACAAACAGGCCCCTGCCCCGAAAACGGCCGTACCGCACTAAAGCGAGCGCAGCCATCGTGCCGAGCACAAGCGCCACAGTTGCCGAAACCGCCCCGACCCGGATCGTCACCCAGGCCGCATCAAGCAAACTCTGATTCTCCAACATGGCGGCGTACCATTTGGTGGAAAATCCGCCCCAGACGGTGACCAGGCGCGATGCGTTGAACGAATAGAGTACGAGAAGCGCGATCGGCAAATAGAGGAACGCGAAGCCCAGTGTTGCGGCCAGAATAATTGTACCGGAGCTTCGCGCGGTCACGGCTTTTCGAAGCTCCATGTTCGCAGCTGGTAGCGCCGCAAATAGACCATCGGCGCGAGCAAGAGGACGAGTAAGACAAGTGCCACCGCCGATGCGAGTGGCCAGTCCCGATTGTTGAAGAACTCGACCCACAATGTGTGGCCGATCATCAATGTTTCCGATCCGCCCAGCAGGTCCGGTATTACGAATTCGCCGACCGCTGGAATGAAGACCAGGAGGCAACCGGCGATAATCCCAGGACGGGCCAGCGGAACCGTGATGAGCCAGAACGCGCGTATGGGCCGGCAACCAAGATCGATCGCCGCTTCGATCATGCTTTGGTCCATTCGCACCAAGACCGCGTAAATCGGCAAAATCATGAACGGCAGATAGGTATAAACGATGCCGATATATACCGCGACATCCGTATATAAGATCGTTAGCGGACTATCGATCACGCCAACGCCTCGCAGTGCCAAGTTCAAAAACCCTTCGGTCTTTAATATGCCGATCCAGGCGTAAACGCGAATGAGGAACGACGTCCAAAATGGCAGAATCACCAAGAACAATAGGATATGGCGGAAGCGATCGGGCGCGCGTGCAATCGCATAGGCCATCGGAAACCCGATGATTAGTGCGACGATAGTGGCAATGGCCGCGATCTTTAGGCTTGAGACAAGTGCATTCGCATACAAGCCGTCGGCAAAAAGCGTCGCAAAATTTGCCGCGGTTGCGAAAAACGATAGAGCCCGCTCTTCATTGTCCGCGCCTACTGTCCATTCAAACAGGGGCAGATAAGGCGGTATCGAGACAGCCGGTTCCGACAGACTGATTTTCAGGACGATGAGAAACGGTGCCAGAAAAAATACCGCCAACCAGACATAGGGAATGGCGATGGCGATGCGTCGTCCTTTGGTTCCCGATTTTGGCTGCACGACTTGTAAGGGCTTATTGTCCGGTTTTTACACGTGTCCAAATACGATTGATCAGACGCTGCTCAGACCGGCCATATGGCGTGTTTATATACAATTTTTGCATAACTTCAGGCGTCGGATATATAGCGGGATCCTCACGTATTTCCGGCTCAATCATGGAATCGGAAGACGGATTGGCATTGGCATAGTAGACATAGTTAGTTGCCTCAGCAATCACCTTTGGCCGCATAATGTAGTCGATAAAAAGATGTGCCGCTTCCGGGTTCGGCGCATCAACAGGAATCGCCATCATGTCCATCCACATCAGGGCGCCTTCCTCGGGAATCGTATAGGAAACCTCGACCCCATTGTCCGCTTCGACGGCCCGGTCGGATGCTTGAAACACGTCGCCGGACCAACCGAATGCAAGGCAAATATCCCCGTTCGCGAGCGCGTTTATGTATTCGGATGAATGGAACTTCGCAATGTGCGGACGCATCGCCATCAATACCGGTTCCGCCTTTCGCAAAACATCCGGATCTTTGCTGTCTGGCTTCTCACCGATATAGGCGAGCGCTGCGGGAAACACCTCGTCCGCCGCATCCAGAACGTGAATGCCACAATCCGCAAATCGCGAGACAATCTCCGGATCAAATAGCATGCGAAGTGAATCGACCGGCGCATCCGGCATGCGCTCGGCAATCTTTTCCACATTGTAGCCGATGCCCGTAGTGCCCCACATATAAACGATGCCGTGACTGTTATCCGGATCCCACGCTTGCGCGACGTCCGCCATGATCTCCGGCGATAAATTGTCAAAGTTTTGTAATTTCGACTTGTCCAGCGCCTGGAACGCGCCCGCTTGAATCTGGCGCGCAAGGAAGTTGCCGGACGGAACGACGACGTCGTAGCCGGACTGGCCGGCGAGCAGCTTGGTTTCCAATATGTCATTGGAATCGAACACGTCGTAGCGGACCTTGATGCCGGTTTCCGCCTCGAAATCGGAAATCGTAGTCTCGCCGATATAGTCGGACCAATTGTAGACGTTTAATTCGCGGTCAGCCGCCAGCGCCGCGGCGGCGCACGCCAGACCGGCTGCAACAAGAACCACACTTTGCATCAGTCGCATGCTCGCCAATCTCCTGCGCAATCATTTTTGGCGGATTCACATCAAACAACGCACCCTGTCAATCACGAAAGCGCTCGCCCGCCATTGCGGCGTCGAGCCGCCTATGTGGCCAACAGGGCCCGCTGCCGCTGAATGCGCAGATAAAATGCGCTGAGGATGGTCAAATTGATGACGCCGGCAATCACGGCGGCGACAAAGGACCAAGTGTATGTGCCGGTCAAATCGTAGACTAAGCCGCCCTGAAAGCCGCCAAATCCCATGCCAAACCAACCAAAGAAGCCACCTATGCCCATGGCCCGGCCGGCCAGACGCGCGGGTACCATCACGCGCAGACAGATCAACAAGCCCGCCATCACGCCCGAATAGGCGATACCGAATAGGCCGGCCAGCGCATAAGTGCCCCACATGCTGTGTATGTGCGGAAACCAGCCGACCAGCAGCGTCTGGCCAAGCGACATCATCATGTAGGCCTGTAAGGCCCCGACCATATCGGTGAGTTTGCCGCCGAGCACGCGACCCAAGGTTCCCGCGACCATGAGAACCAGCAAAACGCTGGCAGCCACTTGCGGTTCGACACCACGGTCGGACACCATGGATACGACATGGACGATGGGCACCGACATACAGGTACAGCAAAACACTACGGCGACGCTGATCCACGTGATCACTTCGCGCGGCGCCAACGGCACCTCGGATCCGCCGTCGTCAAGTCCCGCACGGGCGGCCAACCGTGCCGGCGGGTCGCGGATCAAGGCCGCGATCGGTAGCCCGACGAGCAAATAGACGCCGCTTAAAATCAGATAGGCGGTCTGCCAATCAAACTCGGTGATCAATAGGCGCGCGAAAAACGGGACGACGCCCTGCCCCATCGCGCCGCCCGCGGCCATCGCACCCATGGCGAGGCCCTTATTGCGTGTGAACCAATAACCAACATTGGCGTAGAGCGGCACGCTGGCTGGGCCGTGGCCCAACGCCCCATAAAGAAAACAAAAGCTATAAAAGTGCCACAGGCTGGATTGGTTGCTCAGGAGCGCCAGGGCCACCGCCATTGCGATCACCGCAATGATCGCCGGGGTGCGCGCGCCGATCCGGTCAGACAGAAAGCCCCAGCCAATTCCGGCGGCGGCGGATGACAATGCGATAACGCTGTAGCCACCGGATATCTCGCCGCGTGACCAGCCGAAATGCGCCGCAAGAGGCTCAAGAAAAACGCCCACCGACGCCATGCCGCCGAATGCGAGCCCGGTCAGCACGAACGTAATCGCCACCATCACCCAGCCGTAGTTCGGCTCGGGCGCTGTTGTCTCGTCTGTCATTGCGCCATGAACCACGCGCAGCCCGGCGCAGCAAGTCCCGATTTATGTGGCGCGGACGTCCGTGTCCGGATGAAAGACGGCTATTGTGTGGGGGTTGCCCTAGCGATGTTGTCCGATACGGAAGTTGCGCGGACGGTCGTTTGGGTTGGTCGGAAAATAGAACATGGCCTCGTCAAAGCGCTCGCCGACCACTTCGTCGGTCAAGGTCACAACGGTCAAATAGCCCTGCGCGTCGATCACTTCCCACTGACGCAGAGCGAATGGCGCTTCATCGAACACGAGTGTCACTTGCCCGTCATGCGGGTTCTCCGCGTCGACTATGGTTATGCGGGCCAAGCCGCTCGCGCGCGAAATGGCGGTAATTCGAACCGCCTCGTCAAATGACATGTCTTCGGCGAGCAAAAAGCGAAACGGTCCAGTATCGATCGGAATATGGCTGACTTGGTCAAGCTCCGCATCGAAAAACACGAGCCAGGTTCCATCCGCGACCAACAGGATTTCTGTCGGCGGCGCGTATTCGATGCGCGCGCGACCCGGCCGCGAGATCCAAAGAATGCCGCTATCGACCGTGCCGTCCGCGTTTGTCTGCACAAAGCCGGCGCGCACCGTCGTAAGCGCGTTCAAGTAAGTTTCGGCCTCGGCGAGCATGGCGCGATCGCCCTCGGGCCAACCGGCGACCGGGCGATCTTGGGCCAAGGCAGGCGCTGTATACGCGCATACCAAGCCGAGAACGCCGATCATGAAGAGCTGCCGGAGATTTCGCATGCCCCGTTAGGTATGACTGTGCGCACGGCTGTGCAAGAGCGAATTCACGACAGTGTGAGACAAGAAAAAATGGCCGGTCGTCTTGCGACGACCGGCCAAATCTCGATCCGACCTAAATGGTCGATTCACGTCGTATTAGTCGAGTGCGAACACCCACAGCACGCCACCAATCGGTGTCGGCCGCATATCGCCTGTCCAACCACGCTCTGCGCTGAGCGAATTTTCCATGCGCACCGCATCGACGCCCCAGCCCGCTTGCACGGCAATATACTGCTTGCCGTCGATCGCGTAGGACGACGGAACCGCGGTGATTCCGGAGTTGGTCTTGAACTGCCAGAGGACCTCGCCAGTTTCGCCATGGAAGGCCCGGAACAGACGATCCCGGGTGCCGCCGGCGAAGACCAGATTGCCGCCCGTGGTGAGCAGCGGGCCCCAGTTAAAGGACTCGAACTTCGTCGACCAGACTTCCTCGCCTGTGTTCAGGTTCCACGCCTGAACCTCGCCGATGTGCTCCTCACCCTCGACAAAGTACATCTTAATGTCGGGGATCGGCACGCCAAGCCACAGTTCGCCCGGAACCAACGGGACGTCCTCACCGATTAGCGAGCCGCAAAGATTGTCGTTGGCCGGAATGTAGAACAAGCCATTCGTCGGATTGTATGCCTCCGGAGGCCAATCCTTGCCGCCCCACAGTGACGGGCAGAAATGGATTTCTTTACCGACGACCGGCTTTTTCGCCTCGTCATATGTCGGACGGCCGGTTTCCGGATCGATGCTGGTGAACACGTCCTGGCGGACATATTTGTGGGCATCGACAAAGCCGATATCGGAGCCCGTGCCACGGTCGAGCAGCCACAGATAGCCGTTACGTCCCGCATGGGCGAGGCCTCTGATCTGCTGGCCATCGCGTTCGATCGGCACCAGAATCGGCGTAGAAACTTCATCCCAATCCCAGGAATCGTTCCAGTGATACTGGTGATAGCCGACGATCTCGCCGTCGGTGGCCCGAATCGCGAGCGCCGAGGTGGTGTAGAGATTGTCGCCCGGGTGCAAGTCGCCCGTCCACGGTGCGGCGTTACCGGTGCCCCAATAGGAGATGCCGGTCTCGGAGTCGTAGTGGCCGGTCAGCCAAACCGAAGCGCCGCCGGTTTTCCAGTCGTCGCCTTCCCAGGTGTCATGGCCGTATTCACCCGGACCAGGAATCGTGTGGGTGACCCACTTGATCTCGCCAGACTCGGCGTCCAAGCCCGTGATG
>JANQOH010000317.1 GCA_028289725.1 Alphaproteobacteria bacterium | reverse complement strand
AACCCGATGCTGCCGGACCTCAGAAAGAAAGAGAAGGCCGGGTGATGCACCCGGCCTTCCGTGATCTAGCCCATTTTGCGTTGGTTTACCGGTTCCAGGTGGCAAAACCCGTTGCCGTTCCGTCAGCCCAGTTCACCTGGGTCACGCCGACGAACGTATTCTCGCCCTTTATCCCTTGGTATTTGCCGGTGCCACCGGTGTAGCTGAAGGTCCCGGCGCCGGACGCGGCGGTGCCGTCATTTTCCCATGACAGATAGGCTTGATCGCCATCGGTATCGGTGATCACGCAGTAGCCGCCGGCGTTTCCTGTGTCGGTGTTGATGTCGATGTCGTTGAAGGCGGGGCACTTCACGCCGGCGCGGTGAAACAGGCTGCCTTCGCCCTCGTCATTAAAGAAGGTGCCGCTAAACTCGCCGACCCAATAGAAATGGCCTTCCTCGATCTGGTAGGCGGTGCCGACCCCGAACCAGCCAAACTCACCTTGCACTTTCCAATCGTCCGCGATCGCCTTGGTGGCGAAACCGAATGTCGTCGCGAACACAAACAACCACACGAAAATCCAATTTCGTTTCATTGATCTACTCCCATTTACTCAGTGCGGCAGACGAATGGCGTCCGCCCGTTTTTCCAGGCACGGGCGACATGTTCCCGCGGTCTCGTACCCCCCGAGACCGCGCCCATGCCGGACGAACCACAGCCAGAAAACCGCTGCGTCAAATGTAGAGTCGTTGGGCAGCCCCTATTCGTTTCTTCTGAGCGAAGCCACGGGCTGAATGGCGCCGCTGTGCGTTCGGGCGCGTTGTGTTTTCCGATTTGCCCTTATATCCCCCGCGCCAACGCGTGGCGCAAGGAAAGGCTAGCGAAGGTCTAGGCGCTGCTCAACTTTAATTTGCAAAAAAGCTGGAAACTGCGCGCCGGCATTCACCTCACTTTTCATGAACTCGTTGCGGCGAACGAGCCAATTTGTGCGCGTCGTAGCAGCGTGCCGTCGTTTCCGCTTGCAAAATGGAGTCACGTCGGCCATGTGGGCCCCGTCACCCTGGGGGCGTCGTCATGTGCTTGGGTGCAAAGCCTTGTCATAGGCGGTAGAATCCCGTGGGAGGTAGGGTGTGTCTAGCATCCGGGAATGGCTCGAACAGCTCGGGCTCGCGCAGTATGCGGAAGCGTTCGAGGCAAACGAGATTTCGTTTGAGCTCTTGCCCGATGTCGACCATCAAGTGCTCAAGGATATCGGCGTTTCGGTGGCCGGCCACCGCCTCAAGATCATGCGCGCGGCGGCGCGCGACGCGAACAAACGCCGGCGGCGCGCTGGCGATGCGCGCACCACCCGGGGCCGCGAGCCGGAACGGCGCCAAATCACCGTCATGTTTTGTGATCTCGTCGGATCGACCGCCTTGTCCGAGCGGTTGGATCCGGAAGATCTGCGTATTTTGATGCAAGCCTACCAAAAGGCCTGCGGCGCGGTGATCGATCGCTATGAGGGCCATGTCGCGCAATATCTCGGCGACGGCTTGATGACCTATTTCGGTTGGCCGGCGGCGCATGAAGACGACGCCGAACGCGCGGTGCGCTCGGGGTTGGAAATCGTCGACGCGGTAAAGCAGGTCGCGGCCGATCCGCCGCTGCAAGTGCGGGTCGGCATCGCCACCGGCGGTGTGGTGGTCGGCGAAACGGGTGAGGGCGATGCGTCGGTTCCCAAACTCGCGGTCGGCGAAACGCCCAATCTGGCTGCGCGGGTTCAAGGCCACGCAGGTGCGGACCAAATCGTCATCGCGGAATCGAGCCGGCGACTGGCCGGCGGCGTGTTCGACTATGTAGACCAGGGCGCGCACGCGCTGAAAGGCATCGTCGATCCGGTGCGCATCTGGCATGTGACGGGCCTGGCGGCGGGCGTTGACCGTTTCCATGCCGCGCGCGGTGACCAATTGACGCCGATGATTGGGCGCGACGAAGAAATTAGCACGCTTATGACTTGTTGGCAGCGGGCGCAACAGGGGCAGGGCCAAGCGGTCTTCCTGAGCGGCGAACCAGGTATCGGCAAAAGCCGCATCACGCAGCTTGTGCGCGCGCGGATCGCCGATGACCCGCATACCGAACTGCGCTATCAATGTTCGCCCTATCATACCAACAGCGCGCTCTATCCTTTGCTCGAGCAATTGGAGCGGGCCGCCGGGTTCGCCTCAGGCGATACGTCGGACCAGAAGCTCGACAAGCTTGAGGCGCGGCTGGCGCAGGGCGCCGTTGATCCGGGCGAACTCGCGCCCTTGATTGCCGCCGCTATGTTATTGCCGACCGAGCGTTATGCGTCGCTTGATCTTTCGCCGCAGCAAATGAAAGACCGCACCATCGCGGCGCTCGCCGAGCAGATCGTCGGCTTGGCCCAAGCGCAAACCGTGCTGCTAATCCTCGAGGATGCGCATTGGATCGACCCGACGACGCTCGAAACCCTGGGGGCGGTGATCGATCGGATCGGCGCGTTGCGTTGCTTGCTCATCGTCACTCACCGGCCGGAGTTCGTCCCGCAATGGCCGAACAGCGACACGGTGACATCGCTGGTTCTGCCGCGTTTGTCAGGCCGGCTCGGCGCGGATTTGGTGAGCGCGGTGACCGGCGGCAAACGCTTGCCGGACCAAGTGCTGCAGCAAATCGTCGTGAAGACGGACGGGGTGCCGTTGTTCGTCGAGGAGTTGACCAAGACGGTTTTGGAAGCGGGCATGCTCAAGGAAACCGACGACGGTTACGAGCTCGATGGCCGTTTGCCGGCACTCGCCATTCCGGCCACCTTGCAGGACAGTTTGATGGCGCGTCTTGACCGGTTCGCGCCCGCGAAGGAAGTGGCGCAAACCGGCGCCTGTTTGGGCCGGACGTTCAGCCACGAGTTGCTGACCAAGATTTGCGCTTTGCGCGGACCCGAGCTGAGCGAAGCGGTCGGCGAACTCACCGCGAGCGAGTTGGTTTTCCAAGAGGGCACGCCGCCGGATGCGACCTACACGTTTAAGCACGCGCTGATCCAAGACGCGGCCTATGCGAGCTTGCTCAAGAGCAAGCGCCAAAAACTGCATCGCGGTATCGCGGATGCCATGCGTGAGCATTTCCCCGACATGTGCGAAAACGAGCCGGAAGCGGTGGCGCGGCACTATACGCAGGCGGGCGTCTTGCGCCCGGCGATCGCGTATTGGGAAAAGGCTGGCATCCGCGCCATAACCCGGTCCGCCAACATCGAAGCCGCGGCACAATTGCGCCAGGGCCTGGCGCTGATTCCGAAATTAAAGGCGTCCGCCGACCGCGATCAGATGGAACTGATGCTTCTGGTGCGATTGGGCACCGCGTTGACCGCGTCCTATGGCTATGCCAACGAAGACCTCGAACGGACGTTCTCACGGGCCCGCGAACTATGCGAAAAACGCGGCGCGACGCCGCATTTGTTCCCCGTCATGTCGGGTTTGTATCGCTTCTATTTTGCGCGGTCGGAATTGTTTACCGCGCTCAATATTACGCAACAAATGCTGACGGTCGCGCAGCGGGCAGGGGACCCGAGCTTGCGTTTGGAGGCGCATCTGACTTGCGGCATCTGCCTCGCTTTTCTTGGCCGCTTGGGTGAATCGCTCGAACACATCGAAATGAGCTTGGACCTGTTTGATGCGGAGCGCGACGCGAATCATCGTTTCATCTACGGCAATGATGCCTTCGTTGCTTTGATGAGCGTCCGCGCGACCATCATGTGGCTGCGCGGCTATCCCGAACAGGCGGTCGAAGATATGAATGCCGCGTTGGCGCGCGCGGAGACATTGCAGCATCCGTTCACCCAAGCTTGGGCGCTGAATTTCGCCACGGTGATCTTTGAGCGGATCGGCGATGACGCGACCAGCAGACGCTACGCGGAACGCTGTATCGAGATTTCAAAGCGCCACGATTTTCCGTTTTGGCTGGCCGGCGGCACGATCATGCTGGGCGCGGCGCTGTTCCGCGGCGGCGCCGACCGAGACGCCGCGATCGAATTGATGCGGCAAGGATTGCAGGGTTGGCGCGCCACCGGTTCGGAAATTTTCCGCCCGTATTATGAGCTGTTGTTGGCGCGCGCCCTGGGTGATCTGGGCCGCCATGACGAAGCGATCGCGCTCATCGAAACCAGCCTGGCGGACCAGGACGGTCACGACGAAGCGTGGATGGCCGCCGAGTCGCACCGGGTGCGCGCGGACTTGCTGCGGGAAGATGGCGCGGCGGCCGCGCACAGCGCGACCCGAAACAAAGCCATCGATGCATCCTTGCGGCGTGCGATGGACATCGCCGAATCACAGGGCGCCCACGCACTGGAACTGCGAGCGCGGACCAGCGCGTTGCGACACATGCGGGCGACAGGTGGTGCGTTGGAGTCTGAACGAACGGCGCTGAGCGAACTTTGTCGTTCGCTCGGAAAGCGCGGCCGCTCGCCCGACCTTGACCAAGCGGAACGCGTCCTTGCCGAGCCATCGTAGGCGCGCCGCACGCCAAGCGCGTCGGGCCAGCGATTATCCAACCGCTTCAACAACCGGGAAAAATCGTGATACACCGGCCGGGCGCCGCGTCCGAAAGCGGGGCCCTGCGCAGGCAGGGCAAGACCGCAACGCCAACAAGCAGGAATCGCCATATCCATGAGGTCCCAAGCTTTGGCAGCATCGGCGGAGAATGCCGTGGACGCGCGCGTTGACGACGCATTGCGCCGCCAAATTGCTGCCGATGACGCGCTGTATCGACAATTGAAGAAAGAACTCACGGCGGCGGGGTGCTTCGAATTCGCGCCATGGGCGACGCGCGCCAATATGGCGCTGATCGTCTTGGTCTACGCGGCAGGCTATCTGGCCTTGCTGACCAGTCCCGACTGGATTTTGCGCCTGCCAATTCTGATCGTGCTAGCCTGTGCGCAGGTCCATGGCGGATACATTGCGCACGAAGCGTTGCATGGCGCCCTGACGCGCAATCGCGCAAAGGCCGAACGCATCGGTCAGTTCTTCATGACCTTCCTGACCGGCCTCAGCTATTCGCATTTTCAGGACATTCATCGCCGTCATCACAATCACTGCAACGAAGAAGCGCTTGACCCCGATATGCAGTCGGGCGTGTTCAGCCTGTACGAGCAGTCGGCGCAAGAGAAAACCGGCCTCGGGCGATTGATCAGCCGATACCAGGGCCATTTGCTTTGGATCCTGATCTCGCTTCAGGGGTTTTCGATCAAATTCGATGGCGTTGTCTTCATGCTGCGCAATTGGCGCACCACGCACTTCGCCCAAACCGCGTTTTGTTTGCACATTCTTGGCTGGTCCATCATCCCGATCGCCGTGCTTGGCGTCGGCGAGGCACTGACCAACTTTCTCCTGATGTACTGGTTCGTCGGCCCGTATCTGGGCACGATCTTTCTGGTCAACCACATCGGCCGCAAGATCGGCCGGCCGGGCGAACGGATTTCGACCTTTCGTCAACGCGTCGAATCGACGCGGAACCTGGGCAAGGGCCTATTTGCCGACTTTTTCTTTGGCGGGCTTAACAACCATATCGAGCACCACCTTTTCGCGACGATTCCGACGTGGCGATTGGGCAAAGCGCGCGCCATCACCACGGAATTCTGCCGCCGGCACGGCCTCGACTACCGGGAAACCAGCTGGCTGACGGCGGCGAAGGAGGTCGTCGGCCACGCCTCGGCCATGGCCCGTTTCGTGCCCTAAACACCGCCAAAAGGTGGCCGATCGGCCTTATTTCGCGTCAGCACCCTGTGCGAATGGCCCTTTTGCCGCTAAATCAGCATAAGAGCGATCTGGGGCAGCGCGGCGAGACGGAACGAAACGTACGGGCTGTGTGAGGGTGTGAGGGAACCGATACGAATTGCGGTCGACGCCATGGGCGGCGACGATGCGCCGGCGATTGTCATCCGCGGCGCAAATCAAGCGGCCGGGCGGCATGCCGCACCACGCTTCCTTTTCTTCGGCGATCAGGACGCGGTGAGGCCACTGCTGGCCCAAGCGCCCGCGCTTGCGGGACGCGCCGACATCGTGCACGCCGAGACGGTCATCGCCGGCGATGCCAAACCGGGATGGGCGCTGCGGCGCGGCCGCCGCTCAAGCATGGGTCTCGCCATCCAAGCGGTCAAAGAGGGGCGGGCGGATGCCGTGGTTTCGGCGGGCAATACCGGCGCGCTCATGGCCATGGCGAAATATTCGCTCGGCATGTTACCGGGCATTTCGCGTCCCGCGATCGCCGCCATTCTGCCGTCGCGGCGCGGCGCCATCGTCTGCCTTGATCTTGGCGCCAACATTGAATGCGACGCGAATAATTTGGTCGATTTCGCCGTGATGGGCGCGTTGTTCGCGCAGACCGTGCTCGGCCGCGCCGACCCCACGGTCGGACTTTTGACGGCCGGCCCCTTTGCGCAGGAAGACCGCGATGTGGTGCAAGATGCGGCACGCGTTTTGGCGCGCGCCGATCGGCAAATCGCGTTCCACGGTTTCATCGAAGGGCACGACATCATGGCCGGTACGGTCGATGTCGTCGTATCCGACGGGTTCACCGGCAATGTCGCGCTGAAAATGGCCGAGGGGTCGCTCCGCCTCTATGCGGGTTGGCTCCGCGAGTCGCTGTCAACCTCGTGGCGTGGCCGGTTCGGCTATGGCCTGGCGCGCGGCGCGTTGAGGGCCATGCGGACGCGGATCGATCCGCGGCGCTACAATGGTGCGATGCTGTTGGGACTCAACGGCACGGTGGTCAAGAGCCATGGCGGTATCGACTCGTTCGGCTTCGCCAAGGCGCTCGACGTCGCGATCGAGATGCACAGCGGCAACGTCAACCACCGCATCATCGACGCGCTGGACCGCTTACACGAGAGCAGCCAGCCTCAACGGGAACCCGCGCCAATCGCTTAATTGGCTACAGATTCCCGGACGATACGCAGAAGCTAGGCCGGTTGTGCCTGCGCCGTGACCTTTGCGCT
>JANQOH010000278.1 GCA_028289725.1 Alphaproteobacteria bacterium | reverse complement strand
TGGAAGAATTGGGAGTCGGAGTGGCTGACGGCGCGGACTCGTACGGGCGCACCCTCAAAGCCGCCAATATTGTGAGCCACACCGCACCCTATGATCTGGTCCGCAAAATGCGCGCCTCGGTCTTGGTGCTTGGGCCGCTTCTCGCGCGGGAAGGGCGTGCCCGGGTCTCTTTGCCTGGCGGCTGCGCCATCGGGCCGCGGCCGGTCGACATTCATTTGGCCGGATTGACCCAATTGGGCGCGGAAATCAGCCTGAGCGACGGGTATATCGATGCCCGCGCGCCAACGGGGCTGATCGGGGCCCGCATCGCGCTGTCATTGGCATCGGTCGGCGCCACCGAAAATCTGATGATGGCCGCGACTTTGGCCAAGGGCGAGACCGTGATCGAGAATGCCGCGCGAGAACCGGAGATTGCCGATCTTGCCGATTGCCTAACCGCCATGGGCGCCGACATCGAAGGTGCCGGCACAGACACCATCACGATAGCCGGCAAGGATTCGCTTCGAGGCACGCGCCACGATGTTTTGCCGGATCGCATCGAAACTGGGACATATGCTGTCGCGGCCGCGATCACCGGCGGAAAGTTGGAGCTCAAGAATACGCGCCTCGATCTTATCGGCGCGGTTGCCGAAACGCTCGACGCCGCCGGCGTCCAGGTTACGGAAGCGAATGGCGGGCTCACGGTTCAGCGGCGCGACGGCATTATTGAGGGGTTCGACGTCATGACGGCCCCATATCCCGGGTTTCCGACGGACATGCAGGCGCAGATGATGGCGCTTATGGCAGTAGCGAACGGCGCGTCCCTGATTACCGAAAGCATTTTCGAGAACCGGTTCATGCATGTTCCGGAGCTCACCCGCATGGGCGCGAACATCACGGTCCATGGCGGCTCAGCGATGGTCCGCGGCGTGCCGTCGCTTACCGGCGCGCCGGTTATGGCGACCGATCTGCGCGCGAGTGTGTCATTGGTCCTGGCGGGACTTGCCGCGCGCGACGAAACCGTGGTGAACCGCGTATATCATCTCGATCGTGGTTACGAGCGCGTAGAGGACAAACTTGCGGCGTGCGGCGCGGATATTGAGCGGGTGCAGAGTTGAAACCGATTAAACCGAAATCCTTGCGCCTGCGCGCCGAAGCGGCGGCGGACTACGACGTGATGGCGGCGTGTTTACAGGACGCGCTAATGCCGATATCGGAAATGACCTTCCTGCCGAAAGAGAGTCGGTTCGTCGCGGTTTTCGACCGCTTCATGTGGGAGTGCTGCGCGCCTATGACCATCGATCGACGACCACCCTTTACGATTCAAACCGCATTGCGCGTTGAGGGTGTGCAATCCGTGCGTCTTCGCGGCATTGAACAATCAAAGAAGAATTTAATGCTTGAGCTGTTGACGATCGTGCCTGAGCCGGGCGCGGTTTCGCTGATGTTCGCTGGTGACGGCGCCATCCGGCTCGAGGGCGAGGCCATGGTCGCCATGTGCGAGGATCTTTCCGAACCACGGCGCACTGTGTTGGCGCCGAAGCATGACGATCCAAAACCCAATCCGGAGCCGAACAAGTGAGTGCTGTCGGCGAACTTGTTGTCGCGGTTCCGAAGGGGCGCATTCTCAAGGAGCTGTCGCCCTTGTTGGCGCGTGCGGGCATCGAACCGGAGGCCGCGTTTCACGATTCCGACGCGCGGCAGTTGACGTTTGAAACCAATGTGAGCGGCCTCAGGCTGATCCGTGTGCGCAGCTTTGACGTGGCGACTTTCGTGGCTTTTGGCGCCGCGCATATGGGCGTCGCGGGACGCGACGTGTTGATGGAATTCGATTTTCCCGAGGTTTATGCGCCGCTCGATCTCGACATCGGTCATTGCCGCATGTCGGTGGCGGAACCGGAAGACCTCGCAAGCACAGACGACCCGAGCCGCTGGAGCCATGTCCGCGTGGCGACAAAATATCCTGAAACCACGCGCCGGCATTTCGCGGCCCGGGGCGTGCAGGCGGAGTGCATCAAATTGAACGGTGCGATGGAGCTCGCGCCAAATCTTGGCCTATGCCGCCGCATCGTCGATCTCGTATCCACCGGAAGTACGCTTAAGGCCAATGGACTGGTTGAGGTCGAGCAAATCGCGAATATCACGTCGCGACTGGTGGTCAACCGGACGGCTTGGAAGACACGGCCGACGGAGATCGATCCTTGGATCGAACGGTTCAAGGAGGCGGTAAATGGCCAAGCGACTTAGTACGCGCGACGGTGATTTTTCGCAGGCCTTTGAAGCTGCGCTGGCTGCGCGCGGTGGCCAGGAACCAAATGTCGCCGACGTCGTGGCCAAAATCATCGAAACCGTTCGCGCGCGCGGAGATACGGCGTTGCTCGACTATACGGCGCAGTTTGATCGCCTGACCCTGAGCGTCGACACACTCCGCATGGCGCCGGATGATATCGACCGCGCGCGGTCCGAGTGCGACTCTGCGTTGTTGAAAGCACTGGAACACGCGGCGGAACGGATCGAGGCTTATCACCGCCGGCAATTGCCCGACGACCTGTCATACCGCGACGACCTCGGCGTCGAACTGGGTGCGCGCTGGCGGCCGCTTGCGGCCGTCGGGCTCTATGTTCCGGGCGGCACGGCGGCTTATCCGAGCTCTGTCCTGATGAACGCCGTGCCCGCGCGCGTCGCAGGTGTCGAGCGCGTGGTCATGGTGACCCCGACGCCCGATGGCGCGGTCAATCCGCAAGTCCTCGCGGCGGCATCCGTCGCGGGTGTCGACGAGATCTATCGGGTGGGCGGCGCCCAGGCTGTGGCGGCGCTGGCATTTGGGACGCAGACCATCGCACCGGTCGATAAAATCGTCGGGCCCGGGAACGCTTATGTGGCTGAGGCGAAACGTCAGGTGTTCGGCGTCGTCGGGATCGACATGATCGCCGGGCCGTCCGAGGTGCTTGTCGTCGCCGATGGCGGCAATGATCCGCATTGGATCGCTGCGGACCTACTGGCGCAAGCGGAGCACGACACGGCCGCGCAATCAATCTTGATGACCGACGATCCGGCCGCGGCCGATGCTATTGTTGCGGCCGTCGAAGATCTTCTGCGAACCCTGCCGCGTGCCAATATCGCGGCGGCAAGCTGGCGCGAAAACGGCTTGGTCATATTGGTTGACGATTTGGCCGAGACTCCGGCGCTGATTGACCAAGTGGCGCCCGAACACCTCCAATTGGCGGTCGAGAATC
>JANQOH010000275.1 GCA_028289725.1 Alphaproteobacteria bacterium | reverse complement strand
TCTCCGAATGGGCCTGCGGGTAACGGGTTTTGAACTCTTTGGCGAGCGCGTCGGCATCGTCGCCAAACAAAACTGCACTTAGGCCGCGCGCCGTTCGTGCGATCAGCAACGCGCCGAGCGAGCATTCCGTAACCGCGTACGTGATCTCGGTGGTCGCTTCGTGGGTCAGACTTTCGGTGCACATGATCTCATTCCTCAACACAATTGGTGTGAATGTCTGAAGGTTGAGATACCGGCGCCCGCACGCCCACGCACTCCGATCCTTGCGGTCAAACCGATTTTGCGCGTGCGGCCAACTCCTCCCGTGTGAGGTCAAGCGCCATACGGAGCAAACGGATCGACGCCTCGCGGGTCATAAAGCCTGCGTGGGCAGTCAGCGTGACATTGGGCAGGTCGGTCAGATCATGACCGGGCGCCAACGGTTCGTCGGCAAAAACGTCGAGCCCGGCATGGCCGAGCCGGCCGCCCCGCAAGGCTTCGACGAGCGCAGGTTCGTCGACCAAAGCGCCGCGGGCCGTGTTGATCAGAATCGCACCCGATTTCATCAGGCCGATGCGGCGGCGGTCGATCAGGCCCTGTGTTTCGCCGGTCAGCGCCAGATGCAGCGAGACGACATCGGCACGCGCCAGCAGGTCGTCAAGCTCGGCGGAAATGCACGGCAAATTGTCGGGAACGCCGCTGCGGTTCCAGGCGATCACGGTCATGCCCAGCGCATCGCCGAGACGCACCATCTGTTTGCCAATGCCGCCGGTACCGACCACACCCAGCGTCTTGCCGGCGAACTCGATACTGTCGAGCGTTTCCCACGTGCCGCCGCGGATGGCGCGATCCATCTCCACAATCTTTCGGCCGGCGGCGAACATCAGCGCCACCGCGTGTTCGGCAACGCTGCGGTCGCCATAGCCGCTGATTGTTCTGACCGTGATGCCGAGCCGTTGCGCCGCATTGAGGTCGATATAGCTCGACGCGCCAGTGCCCATGAACACGATGGCTTTGAGTTCCGGGCACGCCGCCAGCGTCGCGTCATCCAACTCTGTGTGATCAATCACCGCGATTGCACAATCGCTCAGCATCGCACGGGCTTGTTCGCGGTCCGGACTCCCAACACTCAAATCGAGGTCCGGCACGATGCCGCGCAGTTCGTCGGTATAGAGATCCGCCAAGAACTGCGGACAGTCGATGAATTTCGCGATCATGATCCCTCCCTTGCGGCAAGCTGCAGCCACGCCGCCTTTTCCACCGTGGCGCGGGCGATGGTGTAGGCGTCGGCGCCGAACCGGTGCAAGTTCGCGCTTTCGGCCAACGGTTCGCGTAAACGGCTACTCTTACAAGGCACCTGTCACGTTTGGAGACGCTTAGTGTAGCGAGAACCATTCGGGGGGAGAAAGGCCGGGGGGTTGTCCATGCGCACGGTTCGGCTGATGATCGATGCAAATGTGGACTCGGACGGGGGAAACTATGACGACTAATCGCGATGCGCTGCTCGCGGACTTGCGCAACCAAGCGCTATGCATCCGGCGCAATGTTTGGCGGGCGCTGCACGCGGCAACTAACGGGCATGTCGGCGGATCGACCTCCGCTGCCGATCTTTTTGCGGCGCTTTATTTCCACCATCTGCGCCTCAGGCCTGACGAACCGGATTGGCCGGACCGCGACCGCTTCGTTTTGTCCAAGGGCCACGCCAATGCCGGGCTCGCGGCCGTGTTGGCGCAGGCCGGATTTTTCGACGAAGCCTGGCTCGACCGCTTTTATGGGTTCGAGTCGCCGCTCGGCATGCATCCGGACATCAAGGTGGCGGGTGTCGAGATGAGCACCGGCGGGCTCGGCCACGGACTGTCCGTTGGCATGGGCATGGCGCTCGGCGCGCGCCTGCAAAAGAAGGACTTCCGTACCGTGGTCATGCTCGGCGACGGCGAGTTGCAGGAAGGATCGAGCTGGGAAGCCGCGATGGCCGCCGCGCAGCACAAATTGTCCGAACTCACCGCCATCGTCGACTACAACAAGATCCAACAAAGCGGTCACGTGACGGACATGATCGATCTCGATCCGCTGGCGGACAAATGGCGTGCTTTCGGCTGGGCGGTGCGCGAAATCGACGGGCACGAAATGGGTGTGATTGTCGACACGCTCGACGACTTACCGTTCGCGGCCGATCAACCGTCGCTGATCATCGCGCATACCGTGAAGGGCAAGGGTGTCAGCTTCGCCGAGGACACCTATGCTTGGCATAGCAATTTTGTGACCGACGTGCTCTATCAACAAGCGCTCGATGAGTTGGGAGAACCGGCGTGAACGCGGCAGTGCCCGACGCGGGCGGATCGCAGCCGGACTGGGTAGAGGCCGCCGGCAATCAATCGCGGCTCGCCTTCGGGTTCGCGCTCACCGATATGGCGGATCGCGACGACCGCATCGTCGGCATCTCCGCCGATACGCTTGACCTGATCGGCTTTCGTGCGCTCGGCGAAAAATATCCCGACCGTCTGATCGAAGCCGGGATCGCGGAACAAAACGCCATGGGCATCGCGAGCGGCCTCGCCACCACAGGCTTGCGGCCGTTTCTCGGCGGCTACGCGCCGTTCATCACCGCGCGCTCGATGGAGCAGTTGCGCAATGATGTCGCCTACGCCAACCAGCGCGTGGTGATCGGTGCGGCGGCGAGCGGCATTTCGCTAGGCGTCGCCGGCGGCACTCACCACGCGATCGAGGATCTGGCGCTGCTGCGCGCCATGCCGAACATGACCGTCATCGTTCCGGCCGACGCGCACC
>JANQOH010000269.1 GCA_028289725.1 Alphaproteobacteria bacterium | reverse complement strand
GAAGCAGTGCAAGGTCCCGGTCGGAATCAATCGCAACAGGTGTTGCACTACCACTGGCGCCGCCTTGCACGCTGATCGCGCCACAACCGCTCACCGAGTGGGCACTGGTCAGCGCCATGCCGGACGACGAAACGACGAACGCTGTTGATGTCCGGGCCGGCCTGGCCGCACCGGGGGATGCCCGACCCGGCGTAGGCGCTGCGCCGCGATTCGCCCATTCTCGAATTCTCGCTTGAATTCCAAAGAACTCGGAGCTCGTGAGGCGCGAACCAATCGCATCGCGCCGGGTTGCGGCGATTTCCGAACCATTGCGCGCGGCGATATTGAACCAGAAATAGGCCTCAACGCGGTCGGCCGTGACGCCGCGACCCGCCGCATAGACTTCGCCCAAGGCGTATTGCGCCGGAAGATGGCCGGCATAAGCCGATTTTGTGAACCAACGCACCGCTTCCGTTGCGTCCTCGGCAACGCCGGTGCCTGTCAAATAAGCGGTCCCAACGTCAAACTGTGCCTCAGCGCTGCCGAGTTCGGCTTGTTGCAAAAGCGCATCGAAATCGGCGGCAGCCGCACCCGCCGCGATCAGCATGATCAGCGCAAATAGCGACAATCGGCGCAGAACGCCGGACGTCCACAGAGTGATGCGCCGCAAAAATAAGTCGCCGTATAGTGCATTTGCACCATGGTTTCCGCGGCTAAACGCCCGTAAAATATAAATATTGGCAGGTGCGTGTACTCGATGCATGCAGTAAGAAATCCCGGTGCGGCTGGCTGACTATCGGCTGGCGGAGTTGTTATGGCAATCAGGGCTCATATCATCGATTCCGATGAACGCGTAACCGAGCACACGGTTGAATCGGGCGCGTCGTTGGCTGTGGCTGGCGATCAACGCGTGAACTTGCCTGACATCGAAAGCGCCGACGCGGCGCTCGGCATCAATGCCGCGGACGTTCTGACAGTCTCAATCGCCAATGCGACCGCACTGTTTCCGGGACTCCTCACGCATATCGAGAATGAGACCGGGTCTGAACTGAGTTTTGCGGACGGTGTTGCGGTTGACGCGCTTGGCCCTCTTTTGGCGCGCGTGTCACTCTCCGACGCATCGGAGAACGACAGCCAGTCTGGCTTGCAGATGGCAGATCTCATTCACGACGACCTAGAAGTGGGCGACCTTTTATATCTAGATGAAATTTCGGATCTTGGTTCGCTTTCGCACACGGAGTCGGGCGAACAGCTTGAACTAAGTGAGTTGGTTGAGGCTGCGTCCGAGCGTGATGCCTTATTTGGCGCTTTGGATGATGTTCTTTCCGACCCTGCTTCGACGGCCCACGCGGCCGACCTTTGGGTCAACACGGAGTATGGCGAAGCGGCTTCTGCGTCGGCCGTCCATCATCCCAGCGAGAGCGATATCATCGACCCGCTGATTTCGGTCGACGACGGCATCGCATAGCCCGGAACCCGGTACACGACGCTGCCGTCATCGCCATTATCTCGGTCTAGCCTGGGTTCAGTTTTCAGCGAAAAAGCCTTATCTAACCGGCATATAGACCAGTGTGTAATTAGCGCCATGCCGCTGTTGCAGATATGCCACTAGGTTCTCGCGCACGATTATCGCGCTGGTATATCCATGGACGCCTTCTAGCTTATTTGCTATCCAACTGAGGAAGATTGGGGATTCGCCATGGGTCCTCGGCGTGGTACTCTTTTTGTTGGAGAGCTGAGGCAAGGAGTGGGGGATCGAACATGCAGCAAGACGAAATGGCAGGGTCGGGCATGAAACAGGTCGCAAAAGGCGCTCACGGCATCACTCGCGGATTGCTTTTGGCGGGCACAGCCGGGTTGATGTTGGCATTTGGAACTTACGGCGCATCGGCCATGTCGCTCGAGGAGGCCATTAAGTTGGCCGTCGACGCGCATCCGACGATTTTGATTGAGAAATCGAAGAAGGTTCAGGCCGAGCACGAAATCGATGAGGCGAGTGCACGGTATCGTCCGTCGGTCGATACACGGTTGGCGAGTGGCTTTGACGCCTTCAACAACAATACGACGCGCTTCCGCCGGACACGCGGCGTGGGCGGTGAATCTTCGGTACGCACGTGGCATAACGAGGCCCGCCTCGACGTCACGCAGATGCTTTTTGATGGCTTTGAAACCCCCAATCTGGTCGACGCGGCCCGTTGGCGGTCTGAAGTAACCCGCCAGGAAATCCGCGACGCTGAGGAAGAGATCGCGCTGCGGGCGACCGAGGCGTATCTCGAAGTCATGCGGGCCCGCGAAATTGTCGATTTGGCGATGGAAAATGTCCAAGCCCATATCGACACGTTGGAAGATGTGCGCCTCCGTGCCGAGACGGGCGGTGGCAACCAGGCCGACGTTTTGCAGGCGGAAAGCCGGTTGGCAAACGCGATGGATCGCCTTCTTGAGCAAAAAGGCGAACTGCGCGACGCGGAATCGGATTTCCAAGAAGCTGTCGGTGTTATGCCGGATGAATTGATGCTTCCGGACGCGCCGGCCGATGCCATCCCGGTTTCGCTTGATGAAGCAATTACGCGCGCATTGGCGGGCAACCCGTCCGGTCGCGCAGCCGAATTGGCGATTGACGCGCGCATGGCTGACGCCAAAGCGGCTGAAGCGCCCTTTATGCCTCGCTTTGACCTTGAATTGTCTGCGGCGCAAGAACACAACACCAACGGCGTTCGGTCGTCCGGCAACTCATTGCAGGCGCTCACCGTGATGCGCTTCAATTTGTACCGGGGCGGCACCGACACGGCGCGTTTGCGCCGGGCCCGCGAGTTTGTCAGCGAAACCATGCTGTCGTCACGTGAAACGAACCGTTTGATTGAAGAGCAAGTTCGCGTTGATTGGAACGAGCTTGAGACGGCGCGGTCGCGACTTCCGCAATTGGAAAGCCGCGTGCTGGCCGCCTCGCAGGTCGTCAGTGCCTACCGCCAGCAGTTCGAGCTTGGCCAGCGGACCTTGCTCGACGTCCTTGATGTGGAAAACGAATTGTTCCAATCGCGCGTGCGGCTGGTCGAGGGTGAGTATGAAGTGCTCTTCGCGCACTATCTGATCCTTGAGACCCTCGGACAAATGCTCGATACCTACGGCATTGAATCGCAGTCTTACGCTGAGGCTGTGCCGCCGATGGAAGATCCGAATCTGCTGCTTTTGGGCGACTAGTTCGGACGCGTATCGTTTCTGGCTTCGGCCAGAGCAATAATGTAACAATTTTATCGCGCGGCCTTCGTGTTTTGCGAAGGCCGCGCTAAATTTATATGGGTAGGTCCGGCGAATTCTACGATCCGGACCAATGAATAGCGAGTGAGCGGAATGGCCAGCCTAACTGACGCGGATGTTCTCGCTGAAAAAGGCGGTAAAGTGGATGCTGGATCGGCGTCCGCCCCGAATCCTCGCGACGAAGCAAACGCCAAGCTTGCCGAGGAATTGGCCGGTGCGTCCGGTGCCGAGGATCCGCTTCTCGATTGTTTGGTCTTCCTGACCGCGCATTTTGGCAATCCGAAATCCCCGGAGGTTCTCAAGGCGGGCCTCCCACACGGCGGTGAAGCGATCTCGGCCAGCATGTTCGTTCGCGCCGCCGGCCGCGTCGGTCTCAATGCCCGCGTGGTTCAGCGGCGTCTTGGCTCGATCAACAAGCTGGTGCTGCCGGCGGTTCTGATCTTGAAGGATGCGCGCGCGTGCATCCTTTCCGAGATCATAGACAAGCGGCGAGTTCGCATTGTCTTGCCCGAAGCGGGTGGCGGTGGCCAAGACCTCGATCTGCGTGATCTCGCGGAGGACTATACGGGCTACGCCATTTACGTCCGTCCGGTTACACGGGTTGAACCCGATGGCATGCGCAGCGACACGCCGAAGCCAAGTGCTTGGTTCTGGGGCACCATCGGCAGCAACTGGTGGGCCTATGTGCAGGTCATCTTTGCCGCCTCGCTGATCAACATTTTTGCGCTGGCGACACCGTTGTTCATCATGACGGTGTACGACCGCGTGGTCCCGAACAACGCTGTCGAAACCTTGTGGGTCTTGGCGACCGGCGTCGTCATCGTCTTTTTGTTCGACTTCATTTTGAAGGGCTTACGCGGCTACTTCATCGATGCGGCGGGTAAGCGGGCCGACGTCCTGCTGGCAAGCCGCATATTCGAACAGGTTATGGATATGCGCATGGCGGCCCGACCTGGCTCGGCCGGCGCATTCGCCAACAATCTTCGCGAATTCGAGACCCTGCGCGACTTTTTCACGTCGGCGACATTGGCGGCGGTGGTTGACTTGCCTTTCGTCGCGTTTTTTGTCGCGATTATTTGGCTGATTGGCGGCCCGATCGCCCAAATCCATTTGGTCGCGATCCCGGCGGTTTTGATCGTCGGTCTGGCGCTTCAGATTCCGCTCAACCGCGCGGTAATGAAGCACATGCGCGAAGCGGAGGAAAAACACGGCGTTCTCGTCGAGTCGCTCAACGGCCTTGAAACACTGAAAGCGATGGGTGCCGAAGGCCGCATGCGCCGCCGGTGGGAGGACTATGTGGGGCTGACCGCGAGTTCCGCCATGCAGACGCGTGTCTTGTCTCAAGGCGGCATCAATTTCGCGCAGTTCGTCGCCCAAGTCACCTCTGTGGCCGTGGTAGTGTTTGGCGTCTTCTTGATCAAAGAAGGCACCATGACCGTCGGCGCACTGATTGCCTGCGTCATGTTGAGCGCGCGGGCCCTGGCGCCAGTGGTTCAGGTGGCGCAGCTGTTAACCCGCTTCCATCGTTCGAAGTCAGCGCTGAATTCGTTGAACCAAATTATGAAGTCACCGGTTGAACGCCCGGGTGACACAAAATTCCTGCATCGCCCTGAGCTGAGCGGAAAAGTTGCGTTCAAGGAAGTTCAATTTTCCTACCCGGGACAACCTATCGCCGCGCTCGCCGGTGTCAGTTTCGAGATCAACGCGGGCGAACGCGTGGGCATTATCGGGCGCGTCGGTTCCGGCAAGACGACGGTCGCGAAGTTGGTCCTTGGGCTTTTTGATCCGACGGACGGCGCCGTGCTGCTTGATGGCACCGACATTCGTCAAATTGATCCGGTGGATTTGCGCCGCAGCATCGGGTACGTCCCGCAGGACGTCTTTCTGTTCCGCGGCAGCGTGCGTGAGAACATCACCATGGCCGCGCCGCATTCCGACGATGCAGCAGTTTTGCGCGCCGCGCGTTTGGCCGGCGTCGACGATTTCGTCAGCCAACACCCGTCGGGATACGACATGATGATTGGCGAGCGCGGCGAGGGGCTGTCCGGCGGTCAGCGTCAGTCCGTGGCAATCGCGCGGGCTCTGCTGCAGGATCCGACGCTGATTATGCTCGACGAATCAACAAGTTCGATGGATACGCGGGGTGAGGCGGCTTTCAAGGCGCGACTCGGCGAGATATTGCCGGGCCGAACGCTGATTTTGATCACCCATCGCGCGTCGCTGCTCAGCATTGTCGACAGGCTCATCGTTTTGGATCGCGGGCGTGTGGTCGCGGATGGCCCGCGTCAAGAAGTTATTGACGCGCTGGCCGGCGGAAAACTGCAAGCGACCAAACGGTAAACGCCGCCGTTACGATCAGAACTTCTTAGTGGGCGAGTATCGATGGCACGCGAACGACAGGAAGACCTTGAGTTTATGTCCGACGTGCGGGCCGCTGTCCTCAGCGGGCCACGCCTGTCGGCAAATATTCTGTTGTTGTCGATCGTCGCGTTCTTTGTCGGCGCTGCGGTATGGGCCAGCATCGCGGAGCTTGATGAAGTGACGGCGGGGCAGGGACGAGTCATCCCGTCCAGCCAGCTTCAGGTCGTGCAAAACCTCGAAGGCGGCATTCTCAGGGCCATCAACGTCAAAGAAGGCGACATCGTGGAAGCCGGCCAGGTCCTGATGACGATCGATGACACGCTTGTGTCGTCGAAATATCGCGAGGATCGTTCCAAAGTCCTTTCGCTGCAGACCGCAATCATTCGGCTGCGCGCGGAGTCGGAGGGCGAGGAACCGGTATTCCCGGAGGAACTGACAGAGGAACGACCTGACCTGGTGGCCACCGAAACCTCGCTCTATTTCGCCCGCCAAAGCGAGTTAAGCGCGTCTGTCCAAGCCTTGCGCGACCTTGTCAGCCAACGGCGCCAGGAACGCGTGGAGGCGGAATCGCGCATTTCTCAACTGACTGGCAGCCAGGCCCTGGCGCGCGAGGAGTTGCAGATTCTCCGCCCGCTGGTCGAACAAGGCGTGAGCGCCAGGATCGAGCTCATCCGTCTTGAACGCCAAATCAACGACATTTCGGGTGATCTCGAAGCAGCGCGCCAGTCAATCCCGCGCATTCAATCCTCCCTCAACGAAGCGAGCCGCCGGATCGAGGAGCGCCGCGCCAATTTCAAATCGCAGGTGGCGACCGAGCTCGTCCAAGCGCAGAGCGAATTGGCAGCCTACACCGAGGTGTTGACGGGCGCGCAAGATCGCGTCCGGCGAACTGAGATCCGCTCACCGGTGAATGGCGAGGTGCAGCAGATTCTGATTAACACCATTAGCGGCGTGATTCAGCCGGGTCAGGATCTTATTCATATCGTGCCGCTCGAAGACAATTTGCTCGTCGAGGCGCAAATCCGTCCCGCCGACATCGCTTTTCTGCATCCGGGCCAGGAGGCGATGATCAAGATCACCGCCTATGATTTCTCGATTTATGGCGGTCTTTCGGCCACCCTCGAACAAATCAGCGCGGATACGATTACGGACGAGGAAGGCGAGAGCTTCTACCAGATACGCGTTCGCACGAAGCGCAACTTCTTGCTCGCCAAGAATGGCGAAACACTGCCAATCATTCCGGGAATGGTGGCACAGGTCGATGTGCTGACCGGCAAGAAGACGGTGATGGATTATCTGCTCAAACCGATCCTGAAAGCGCGGGACAACGCCATGCGCGAGCGTTAGCGGCTCGACTCGAGTTATTGAGCGGTCAGACGGCGGGTTTGTGCTTCCACCAACCCGTTTCGTTCACGGAATAGATCGGCTGATAGTGACGGATTCTGCGCGCCTCGATCATGATCGATAGTTGGTTATCGAGCACCATCACTTCGGAATCGATGTACACAACCAGGATTGCATGCGCCACACGTAAATTCAGATCGTTGAGGATGACAATCCGCATCTCGTCCGCCGGCAATTCGAGAATTTGCAGCGATAGAAACTTGGCGATCGCATAGTCCTCGCAGTCGCCCTGCCGCCGAAAGAACTCACCGGGCGACGCCCAATAGTCCAGAACACCCCAATTCACCGGATCGACGATATACCGGTGCGTGTTCATGAACCTATTAATTTCCTTCATTTGCGTTTTCGGATCGCGATCACGCAATCGATCCAATTCCGCGTGCCACTCCTCGTAGTGGCATCGATTGAATTCCAGGTCCGCGCACGTGCCGGGCGCATCGACACGCTCTTCGAAATATTTCTCAAGGGCACCGTTCCACTTTGGGAACGGTGCAAGACCTTCTCTGCGCGTCTCGACGGTATTGAAAATACTTGGCACTGGCGCCGCCTGGGCAGCGCGGAATGGCAATGTGCCCGCCAGTCCAAGGCTCACGCCAAGAGCGCCAGCACCGGCCAGAAATTGCCTTCTTTCAAATAGTTCCGCCATTTCGCAAAGATGCCTCGGCAAACTGCGGACGAAAGGACCAATCGGATTACCTTAAATGTAGAGCGGTTCAGCGCTGGCGCGAGCGCAGCAGTCACCGAATCGCCTGTATAACGATTTGGGCCTGATTCCGGCCCTTGGTGGACGGGGGAAGCGCGATGAGCGATCAAGCCGCTATTGCAACGAACCGACGCGTCAATCGCATTGTGATCGCCGCTGGGCTTGCCCTAATTGTGCTATCGGCCGTAGCGATATGGCTTGGCGTTTCCTTCGTGAAATCCGAGCGCGACCGCGATCTCCAGAGTTGGCAAGTCCGGATGGGTATCGTCGCCGATGGTCGAACCGCGGCGGTGCAGGATTGGATCGACCAACAGTTTGAAGTTGTCCAAGGCCTGTCCGAGAACCAATCGCTGCAACTGTATATGACAGAGTTGGCACTCGGGATCACCGAAGACGGGGACGAGCCCGGCGAGGTTACCTACTTGCGCAATCTCCTGACGGTCACCGCCGAACGCACCGGTTTCGTCGTGCGCCAATCTTCCGGCGCGGTGCCGGCGAATGTCGAACGCACCGGTCTCGCGGGGATCGCGCTGACCGATGCCCGCGGCACCACCATCGTGACGAGTATCGGCATGCCGGAGTTGACCGCGGCCATGCGTCAGGCGACCGCCACCGCAGTAAGCGGGGTGGCCGCCGTCTTTGATGTCACACTTGCGCCGAGCGGTGTCCCAATCATGGGCTTTGCCGTACCGATCTACGCCGTCCAGGACGACAGTGGCCGCGCGGAGCCGATTGGCGCGGTCTTCGGCCTGCGTTTGGTCGACGAGCGCCTCTACGACCTGCTCCCCCAACCCGGGGACACGTTGGAAACGTCGGAAACCTATTTGGTCCGCACCGAGGGTGCCGCGATTAGTTATTTGAGCCCCCTGCGCGACGGAACAGATGCGTTGCGGCGCTCTTTAGACCAATCAACGCCTGACCTCGCGGCGGCGCTGGCAATCGAGTCTCCCGGAGGTTTTGGGGCACGGCGCAATTACGATGGCGCTCAAGTGTTGGTCACTGGCCGCGCCTTGGCGCGTGTCCCCTGGGTCCTGGTCCGCACGGTCCAGACCAGCGAAGCATTGGCCGAGATCGAGGCCCGCTCAAGAACCCTGGTCATTGTTTTTGCGCTGATTGTGATTGGCGTTGGGATTGCGCTGATTGCCGTATGGCGCCACGCCACATCTTTGCGCGAAGCCGAAGCCTCGGAGCGTTATCGGGTCGCAGCCGAGCTGTTCACAAATGTCACGGAGTTCCTGCGGGCCGTCACCGACAATATGCCGGACCCCATTTTCGCGGTTGATCGCGAGGGCAAGTTCACCTTCGCCAATATGAAGGCCGGCCAAGATGCCGATCTGCATCCGCGCGAAATGGTCGGCAAACTGATGTCCGGTGTTATTGGCCCCGTGAAGGCGCGCGTCTTTCGTGATCTTAATGCACGCGCCATCGCGGAGCAGCGACCAGTCTCCCAGGTACACCATTGGGAAGACGACGGCGAAGATCACGTCATTCATTCCAACCATTTGCCGCTACCACAGACCAAGCTGCGGCCAGAGGGCGCGCTGGTCCTGCTCGCGGACCTGACCGACGTCACGGAGGAGCGCGACCGCCGCGAACGGACTTTGAACCAGTTGGTTCGAACTTTGATGGCGGTCGTCGATCGGCGCGATCCCTTTTCCGCCAATCATTCAGCACGCGTTGCCGAAGTGGCGGATGCGATCGCCCAAGAAATGGAATTGCCGGAAGTGACACGCGATACCGTGGTGATCGCGGGCAGCCTAATCAACCTTGGAAAAACTTTGGTACCGCGTGACATCCTGACCAAGACCGCCGACCTGACCGAGGACGAGCGCGAAATATTGCGCCGCAGCGTGCAATCAAGCGCCGATTTGCTGGAAGGAGTCGAGTTTGACGGTCCAGTGGTTGATACTATTCGCCAAATGCAAGAGAGATGGGACGGAACGGGGCCCCGCGGGCTGACCGGCGAGGAAATCGAAGTCACGGCGCGCATCGTCGCGGTCGCGAATGCGTTTGTCGGCATGGTCAGTGCACGCGCCTATCGTGACGCCATCAGTTTCAATCGGGCCTGCGCGAACTTGCAGGAAAATGCGGGCAGTCAGTTTGATCGCAGGCCGGTCTCGGCGCTGATCAATCATCTCGACAACCGTGGCGGTCGGGAAGCCTGGTCGCATTACGGGCAACGACCTGAGATCGACGGCAATGGACACGCAGAGTAAAACCCGCGCGAAATCCAAGCCAGGCGCGGCGGCGAAACCACAAGGAATGGCGAACGCTGTTGAATCTCTTTCGCACAACCTGAACAAGATTCTGGATTCCATCCTTACCGCGGAATCGGTGCCGAAATTCCTGACCGCCTTGAACGAGACGTTGAAGGACGAAAACCTTGTTCTCGTCAGTCGCCATATTTCTGCAGACGGGCAAACGACCGAAAAAACGCTCGACGATTGGATGCCGGGCAATGTCTCGGTGGATGATCTTGACGATCAGACCGGTCGCTCCGGCGCCGCCGGCGGCGTTCGGATCGGCCATGCCGGAGACGGTACGGAGATCATTCTTCGGCAAATCGCCGCCGACCAGAGCGGCGTGCCCGAAAATGTCGCGGCCGGCCTCGTCGTGCGCGTGCTCAAACTGCATCGCACGCTTATCGGCAGTCAGATCCGGAGCCAAGCAACGTCGATCGTGCTGGATGCCGTCCCGCACGGCGTCATTTTGGTCAATTCAGCGGGACGGGTGCTGCTGAGCAATCGCGCAGCGCAACTGATCCTGTCGCTCGCCGACGGTTTGTCCGTGGACAATCATGGCATTCTGCGCGCTGCGGCGCCGCGTGACACGGACAGGCTGCGCGAAGTCATCGGCGAAGTTGCCGGCGCTGCTCCCGGCGCTGCCGTGCAGCCGGTGGGCGTCCTAAAGCTCGACCGCCCGACCTTGCTCGGCGGGTGGCTGATGGCCGTGATCCCGATTCACGCGCGGCGACGGGCCGATACCGTGTCGGAGATCGCCGCCATCTTCGTCACCGAGACGACCACCGGGGAGCCGACGGGGATTCCACCAAAATCGATCGAGCGCCTATTCACGCTGACACCCGCCGAGGCGCGGCTTCTGGTCGCGTTGGTAGATGGCAAGGGCCTTGATGAGATTGCTGCGGAGTATGATGTGAGCAAGAACACCTTGCGCAATCAGCTCAACCAGATTTTCCGGAAAACCGGCGCGAGCAAACAATCGGAACTCGTCCGCATGGTGCTGGCGAGCCCAGCGGCATTGCTTCACCGGCCGAAATTCGGATCTCGCGATACCTCGACGGACTAGACCCCCGACATCACGGTCGATCAGGTGATCAGGTGTCGCTGGTGACCAGCGCCGGCTTTGACACGGGCTCCGACACGGTCTCGGACTTCGGAAGTCCAGACCGTAGCACGTCGGCAAACGCATCGGCCTTGATCGGCCGGCTCATCAAGAAGCCCTGTGCGTGGTCGCAATCGATCGACGTGAGCAGATCGTACTGCTCCTGGGTCTCAACGCCTTCGGACAGCACTTTGAGGTCCAAGCTGTGACCGAGGTCGATCATGGCCCGCAGGATCGAACGATCTTCCTCGGACTCCGCGATGTCCATCACGAAGGATCGATCGATCTTGAGCTCGGTAATCGGTAGACGACGCAAATAGCCGAACGAGGAGTATCCGGTACCAAAATCGTCGATTGACAATTGGCTGCCGAGATCAACCAAGCCCTGCATCATTTCGATGGCTAGGTCTAAGTCGTTCATAATGGCGGTTTCGGTGATCTCAAACTCGATCAATGCCGGATCGATCGAGAATTCGGTCAGGGTCGTTCGCACTTTTTCGATCAGGCTACGATCGGTAAATTGGGTGGCGGACAAATTGACCGACACCGGCAAGAGCGGCAGACCGTCCTTGCGCCATTTGTCCAGTTGCGAGCACACCTCGCGCAGCACCCAGTCGCCGATCGCGACGCTGAGGCCAGCCGTTTCCGCGACCGGAATGAACTCGCCGGGCGAAATGAACCCTTCTTCGGGATGGACCCAACGCAGTAAGGCTTCGGAGCCGATCACGCGTCCATCCTGGAGCCGGATTTTCGGTTGGAAGACCAAATGCAATTGGTCTTTGTCCATGGCATCGCGCATGCCGCTGATCAACTCCAACCGCCGTTCGGCGTGATTGGCCAGATCCTGCGAATAGAACTCGTACGTCGCGCGGCCTTTGCTCTTGGCGCGATAGAGCGCGAGATCCGCATTCTTCAGCAAGCGGCCGGGATCGTCGGAGTCCGCCGGATATTGAGTGATACCAGCACTGGCGCCAACGCCGATCATGTGCCCGTCAATCGCCACGGGTCTGTCGAGCTGTTCCAAAACGCGTGTCGCCATGGCGGCAACGTCGTTGGTCGACCCGACGCGGGTCATGATCACGCCGAATTCGTCGCCGCCAAGGCGCGCGACCACATCGCCATCGCGCATGCAACTCTGCAGCCGGTTGGCCATCTCGCGCAGCAACATATCGCCGTAATAGTGGCCCAACGCGTCGTTCACGTGCTTGAAGTCATCAAGGTCGAACAACAAGATCGCGGTCAATTCATGCGCTTGGCGCGGCGCGTGCAGCGTCTGCTCCAAGTGCTTCTGGAACAACAAGCGATTGGGTAGCTCCGTTAGCGCATCGTGGTGCGCGATAAATTCGATCCGCTCCTCCGCAGCCTTGCGTTGCGTGATGTCGATGGCAACCGACTGATACTCCATCGCGCGACCGTCTTGTTCGAACAAGGCGCGATGCGTCCACATCAGCCAACGGGCCCGGCCGTCGGGGCCGGGCAAGCACGTTTCGCACGTGCCTGTCGGCCGACTCGGCGTCAAGCTCGATACGCTGCGCAGAATCTTCTCGGCCTCGGATGCCGGCCAAAGGCCGCCCTGCTGATCGGTGGTCAAGAACTCGCTGTCGATCAGGTTCGCTCGATCCGTATCGAAAAAACGGCAAAACGCGTCGTTCGCGAAAGTCAGGCGCCCACCCGGCATGAAACGACAGAGCAGTTCGGTCTGAACTTCGACCACCGCACGGTACAGCGCTTCGCTCTTCTTCAGGTCATCGTTGGCTTCGCGGAGCTGTTGGGTCCTCTCTGCAACCCGAACTTCCAAGGAATCGCGGCTTTCGCGTAGCGCGCCCTCACTGGCCTGCAATTCAAACTGCAGTCGCCAGCTGGTCATGAGATTCTTATGAAAGCGGATCCCGAGATTCATCATGATGCCCGCATACATCGCGACCAGGCCCGCGAGCGCGTAGAACACCGTGTCGCCGGCGATCAGGAGACGGACGGAAAGCGGCAACGTAATACAAAGAATGAATCCGACCAGGACCGGGAAATGACTGACAAACGATGTCGTCCCGCCGGCCACGTTGCCCAACAGGATCGCCATCACGAACAGAGTCAGGATGGGATCATTGGGTGCGATAAAGACAAAGGCGGCAAGACCCCACGTCGTGGCATCCCCGACACCGTAGGCCGTAAATAGCCGCAACCATCGTTCATTGGAGTATTTGGCGGCGTTGACTTTCCGCGCCCTGACGAGGGCTACGCCAAACAAATTTACGGTCTGCGCATACCCCGCCCAGATCAGAAGCGAAGTTAGCGGCACACTCGACCAGAAAACCCACAGAAACGCGATAGTACAAAGCAAATTTGCAATGAAATTGCCTTGCACTTGGTGAAACAGGCGCGTCGTCCTGATCTCACGAATTTCCTGACTAAACCGTCCCGACCCATCACCCGCATGACGGTTGGGGAGAGTCTTCAACACATCTGCAAACGCCATAGTCCGATAACGCCCAAGAAAATCAGCATCAAATATCAGCTGCTAAAAACAGAATTGCGCAACAATGTGTGAAGCACTCGCTCCCGCGCAGCATATTATTTTACCGTTGTGGATATAGCGGATCGAAACGTAGCGACAATGCGTTGCAGAAACGTCAGTTGAGCTATCGGATTCCCGAACAGCCGGCCGGATCTCAGCTCTCGTTCAGAATTATAATTTGCTCTTTAGTATCTGATTTATAATTGTTTTATCGGATTGATGTATTGAGTATCCGAGAGGGCAAATTTGGCCGCTCAGTCGTGCCCAAACTAGGGTGGCCGCGGATTTACCTCGTCAAAGTGTGACGGCCATCACGTGACACGACAACAACCTATAGTTTTAGGTGCTACGGCATAACCCGCGAATAGAAAGATGCGCCAATATTGCTGGCGCAGTCTGTTCAGTATTTGGGGAGGTTGCGTTGTTTTAGCGACTCTATTTCGACACCCTAATAAGGCGGTGCGTACCGGCCTGGCGACATCAAGTTATTGGGGTCCAAGGCCGATTTCAGTCGATGCACCGTTTTCCAATAGGGCGAGTCGACTTGATCGGTGTAGCGCGACATCGACCGCAAATTCATCCGGTATGGCAAAAATCCATGGACCTGGCAGGCGTCGAACAATGCGTCGTAGCAGGCATGCGCCCGGTCCGCCTGATTTGGCCCTTCGAACAAAATCGGGACGGTGCTATCGAAACACTGATCGCTGACCGTGGTCAGCGTGATCAACGGGTCGATGCCATAGTCAGGGCAAATATCGTTTACGATGTTCACGTAGGTCCGCGCCTCCGCCGCGCGCATCGGCACCAACGGCGCAAACCAGATAACGCCACAGCCATCCCTGGCCGGATCCATGGGCCGATCCGTCGGTGGCGGGGTAGACGCTTTCCAATACGCAAGTTTGAGCGCGGTTTCTCTCGGGCGACCGGACAAGATCTCCAATAGCTCGGAAGCCATGAGGACGCGCCGCTCCAGCGAGGATCGAAACGGGCCAGGCAGACAGCGTACCATCCATTTCGCTTGGGAAACGGATCGTTTCGAGAAAAAGCGGATGCGCGCGCTGTGCTTTTTCAGACGCCGGCGAACGGCATGGCGCATGCCAGCGACCACCTCGTCATCGCCGTAAAGGGCCCCAAGACCGAGCCAGGTCGGTAGGCCGGATTTTCGGCCCAAGCTCTCGGCCATTAACGGGTCAATCGCTTGTCCCGGCTCAACATTTTGCCGTGGATAGGGCGCAAACATCGACAGCAGACGCAGCCGGTTCATCAGATTGACGCCGCCAAGGCCGCCGCCGGACCTTTGGATCAGGTCTCGAACTTCTTCGACGACGGCTTCGAGTTGATCGTCATCTTCAATGTCGACCATGAAGGCTTGAACAGAGTCGGGCAGCGGCGCCAGCGCAATTGTCATTTCGGTCACGATGCCGAAACCACTTTGGCTGAACAGGCCGTCGACATAAGGGCCCACGCCCCATTTATGCCCCTTGTCGGCAAGGGGCGCGCCGAAACTTGTGAGGGCCGATTCGTACAGACTGCCGTCGGGCAACACGGCCCGGAGCGACCGAACCGCCGAGAAATGGTCTGAATGGGGGGTAATTCCGTAGCCGCGTTCCAATGCGTTGCCGACGAGACTACAGGTGGGTCCCGCGCCGGTCGTCGGGACCATGAATTGTAGGCCACGCTCGTCGAGATACGCGCGAAGCGCGCCCTGCGTGACGCCGGGCTCAATCGTGGCCAAGCCAAGTTGTGGGTCGACCGAAATGACGCGGTCCATGCCCGATAGGTCCACGACCACACAACGATCTTTCGAGGGCGCCGCGCCGCCATACCCCCAATTATTGCCGGTGCTTATTGGATGAATTGGCACCTGGCAACTTCGTGCAATCTCAACGACGCGCTGAACCGCGGCCGTTGTGTCCGGTCGCAAGACAACCGGCACCCGCCGATGCACGGAAATACAATCGTTTTGGTATTTTTGGCGCCCATCGCCGACGATGACCGCGTCTTCCCCGAGCGCCTCGCGCCACAAACTTACCGCACGCGCAAGATCGACAAATCCCGTCAAATCGGCGGGCGGGACAGCCGCAGCAAGTTCCGCGCGGCTTTGCCGATCGAGCGGTCTACTCACGCTTGCTTGTGCCGGGCTAACTTCATTCTGCCGCGACCCTTTCTAAGCCAAATCTTAGGTCGAACCGGTCCCCGCCAATCGCGGACCAAACATCGACTCTTTCGCGAAATGCGCGACGGAGAAGTTCGTTCACCGAAACAATGTTCGGCTGCCGTTTGCCGTGATGTTCCACCACCTCGCCGACCGGATCGAAATGGACGCCGAACGACGCAAGCCGCCTTAGCAAGGACGGCGCTGTCAAAGCACAATAGTGGGTGATCCCGTACTTCGCAGCAAGCATGACGAAACCGCGGATCGGCAGCATAAGGAGAATGTTGCTGAGGTACCGCTCGCTGGACCAGGTAAACGGGTCCGCTACGACAGCGCGCGCGCGCGAACCAAGCGGGCGAGGACGTTGCGGACCCGTT
>JANQOH010000254.1 GCA_028289725.1 Alphaproteobacteria bacterium | reverse complement strand
CGAGCATTCGAGCAATAGGTAGCCGATGGTCAGCACCAAGCCGTCGTCATCGAGCACGATGGCATAGCCCTCGCGCTCGGTGCCCAGATAGGGCGCGGTATGAGCGTCGGGCGGTATTTCGGTGCGCAGGCCCGTGACCGCCGCAGCCGAAGCCTCGGCATAATTGGGCAGCTCCGCGATACCGACGGTATCAGAGCCAGCGCCGAGATATTGCATCAGCCGTTCCGGCTTATGCCCGTTGATCTTGCCGTCTTCTGACATTGGGTGGTGAAGTGCCTCGTCCCGCGCCCATTTCTTGAGCGTCTTTGACCTAACCTTGCGCGCCCGCGGACTATATCTCGTTTGCCGGATTTTCGAAGGCCTATCGGGCGGATTGTGACGATTGCGGACCGTCAGGTTCGGTCAAACGCTCAACTTGGACCGCGCAATACTTCAGTTCCGGGATTTTGCCGAACGGATCCAGCGCTGGGTTGGTCAGTAGGTTAGCCGCAGCCTCGGCAAAGCAAAACGGCATAAACACAACGCCTTCCGGGACCCGACCGGTCATCCGCACTTGTGTCTCGATCGCGCCGCGCCGGGTCTTCAAGCGCACCATTTCACCCGGCTCCAGGCCCATGCGATGAACATCATTCGGGGCCATTTCGCAAATCGCCTCGGGCTCCAAAGCATCTAACACACTGGCGCGCCGCGTCATTTGTCCAGTGTGCCAGTGCTCGAGCTGTCGGCCGGTCGTCAGCACAAACGGGTACGCCTCGTCTGGTTCTTCATCGGGCCGCACGAGGTCGGCAGGCACCAATTTGCCTCGACCATCCGCCGTCGGAAACCCTTCCGAGAAGATGACTTCCTGGCCCGGTTCATCCTCGGCGTCACAAGGGTAAGTGACCGCGCTTTCGCGCTGAAGCCGCTCCCAAGAGATGCCCTTGATCGAAGGCATGCACGCGCGCATTTCCGCAAAAACGTCGGCCGGGCCATTATAGATCCAGTCGAGACCGAGGCGGCGGGCGATTTCCTGCGTGATCCACCAATCTTGCCGTGCATCGTCAGGCGGATCGATCGCCTGGCGTCCAAGTTGCACACGCCGATCAGTGTTCGTAAACGTGCCGTCCTTCTCTGGGAAAGCTGCCGCCGGAAGGATGACATCGGCGTAAGACGCGGTCTCGGTCAGGAAAATGTCTTGAACCACCAGATGCTCCAGTCGGCAAAGCGCTTCGCGCACATGCGTGAGGTTGGGGTCCGACATCGCCGGGTTCTCACCCATTACGTACATGCCCTTGATCGCGCGGTCATGGGCCGCGTCGGCAATCTCGACCACCGTGAGGCCTGGTTCGTCGTCCAGTTTCGTGTCCCAGAAATCCTCGAAAAATGCGTGTGCGCCCGGGTCGGCGACGGAGCGATAATCCGGAAACACCATCGGGATGAGGCCCGCGTCCGAAGCGCCCTGAACATTGTTTTGGCCGCGCAGCGGGTGTAACCCCGTGCCGGGCCGGCCGACTTGACCGGCGAGCAGCGCGAGCGCGATCAAACAACGGCAGTTGTCCGTGCCGTGCACGTGCTGGGACACGCCCATGCCCCAAAAAATCATGGCCGTCTCGGCCTTGGCGTAGAGCCGCGCGACCGTGCGCAATGTTTCCGCCGGAATGCCGCAGCGTTCGGCCATTACCTCGGGCGCGAAATCCTTGATGTGATCGCGCAAGGCGTCGAAGCCTTCGGTGTGCGCCTGCACATATTGTTGGTCGTAGAGTTCTTCACCGATGATCACGTTCAGCATCGCGTTGAGCATGGCGACGTCGCTGCCCGGGCGGTTTTGCAGCATGTAGGCCGCGTGCTCTTTCAACGCTTGGCCGCGCGGATCCATCACAATCAGCGTCGCGCCCGCTTTAACAGCGTTCTTGAAGAACGTTGCGGCGACTGGGTGGTTCTCTGTGGCGTTGGAACCGATTACGACGATCACCTCGGCATTCGCGCATTCGGCGAACGGCGCCGTGACCGCGCCGGACCCGATCGTCTCCATCAGGGCCGCGACCGAACTTGCGTGGCACAGCCGCGTGCAGTGGTCGACATTGTTGGTCAGAAACCCGGTGCGGACCATTTTCTGAACCAAATAGGCTTCCTCGTTCGAGCCCTTAGCCGAGCCGAATCCGGCAAGCGCGCCGCCGCCATGCTGGTCGCGAATACGCCTCAAGCCAGCCGCTGCGAGATCGAGCGCTTCATCCCAACTCGCCTCGCGAAAGTGGGTTTCCGGGTGCGCCGGATCGACGAGATCGTCCGGTCGTTTGGCGACCCCTTCCCGCCGAATGAGCGGTTTGGTCAACCGGTTCGGATGATGCACATAGTCGAAACCGAAGCGGCCCTTGACGCACAGCCGGCCGTGATTGGCCGGTCCGTCACGACCCTCGACGCGGATTAGGCGGTTGTCCTTCACCGCATAGGTCAGTTGACAACCAACACCGCAGTACGGGCAAACACTATCGACCTCCTTGTCCGGCTCGGTGATCGCATCGGCGCCAGCAGGCAGAAGTGCGCCCGTCGGGCAGGCCTGCACGCACTCGCCACATGCGACGCAGGTCGAGTCGCCCATCGGATCGGCCATATCGAAGACGATCTCGGATCCCGCCCCGCGAAACGCCATGCCGATCACGTCATTAACCTGCACCTCGCGGCAGGCGCGAACGCAGCGCGTGCATTGGATACAGGCGTCGAGATTGACCGCCATCGCGGGGTGGCTGAGGTCTGGCGCGGGCGTCAGCCGGCCTGGAAAGCGGCTCTGCGTTTGGCCCATAGCATCGGCCCAGTGCCACAATTCGGACGCCGGATCGTGGGCGCTTTCACGCGGCGGCTGATCTGCCAGCAGCAACTCCATCACCATTTTGCGGGCGGTTTCCGCGCGCTGACTCGCGGTGTTCACCACCATGTCCGCCGTCGGTTTCCGGATACACGAGGCCGCGAGCACGCGTTCGCCTTCAATTTCCACCATGCACGCACGGCAATTGCCGTCCGTTCGGTAGCCCGGTTGCGGCGTGTAGCAAAGATGCGGAATATCGACGCCTTCGCGCTTCGCGACTTGCCAAATCGTCTCGTCCGGTGCGGCGGCAACCGTGCGGCCGTCGAGCGTGAAAGAAATCGTTGCCTTGCTCATGTTTTGATCTCGTCGGCAAAGTACTTAAAAGCACAAAGCAATGGATTTGGCGCGGCTTGTCCGAGTCCACAGATCGATGCATCGGCCATGGCGGCGCTCAACTCGGTAAGCAGGGCCTGATCCCAGTTCGGTTGGGCCAGTAGCTTCGATGCCTTCTCAGTGCCCGCGCGGCATGGTGTGCACTGACCACAGCTCTCATCCTCAAAAAACCGCATTAAGTTCTGCACCGCCGCTCGGATCGAATCCTGGTCAGACAAAATAATCACCGCAGCCGACCCGATGAAACAGCCATGCTCCTCCAACGTGCCAAAATCGAGCGGAATATCCGCCATCGACGCCGGCAAAATCCCGCCAGACGCGCCACCCGGCAAATAGGCCTTGAAGCTGTGGCCGTCAGCCATGCCGCCGCAATAGTCATCGATCAGTTCGCGCACGGATATGCCCGCCGGCGCTATCTTGACACCGGGTTCCCTGACCCGCCCCGATACCGAAAAACTACGTGGGCCGGGATGCCCCGCGCGACCTTGCGTGGAAAACCAATCGGGCCCGCGTTCGACGATATCGCGTATCCAATAGAGCGTTTCAACATTGTGGCTCAACGTCGGCCTGCCGAACAAACCAACTTGCGCGGGAAATGGCGGTTTGTGGCGCGGCAGGCCGCGTTTGCCCTCAATGCTCTCGAGCATCGCTGACTCTTCGCCGCACACATATGCGCCGGCGCCGCGACGCAAATGCAACGTAACGCCGCTCGTCAGGCCAGCTTCTTCGAGGGCCGCGAACTCCGCGCGTAATATTTCGCGCACCGCCGGATATTCATCACGCAAATAGAAGTAAACCTCCTGCGCCTCAATCGCCCAAGCCGCAATCAACATGCCTTCGAGAACACGATGGGGGGCGGTCTCGAGAAAATGCCGATCCTTAAACGTACCCGGTTCGCCTTCGTCGGCGTTGACCGCGAGCAAACGAGGATTGGGCTCGGCCAAAACAAACCGCCATTTGCGCCCGGCCGGAAATCCGGCGCCACCGAGCCCGCGCAAACCACTTTCTTCCAGGGCAGCGATGATCGCCTCCGGATCGTGTTCGCCCTTGCGGCAGGAGTCCAACAGTTGGTATCCGCCGCCGGCGCGATAGCCTTGAAGGTCTTCGTAGTCGGGCACTTGCGGTTTGACAGCGCGCCGACCGACGGCGTCTTGGACCCGCGCGGCGCTCGCACGGTCGATCATGTTGTGGCCGACTTCGGCCACCGGCGCGGATTGACACCGCCCCATGCAAGGCGCCGGGACGACGCGGGCATGATCCGGCAACTCGCCCTCCAACGCCGTGATCAGCGATTCTGCGCCATGCAGCGAACATGTCAGGCTATCGCACACGCGAACCGTGATCTCGGGCGGCGCGGTTTCGCCTTCCTTCACAACGTCGAAATGCGCATAGAACGTCGCGACCTCATAGACTTCTGTTTGCGGCAAACGCATTTCAGCCGCAAGCGCCGCGAGATGCGCCGCCGACAAATGCCCAAAGCGGTCCTGTATGAGATGCAAATGTTCGATCAGGAGATCACGTCGGCGCGGCGCATCACCCAAGACGGCGCGCACCGCATCAAGCGCCTGCGGATCGACTTGACGCCCGCGCGGCCGGTAACGCCCACGGCGACCGCCGCCGCCAGGATGGCGCGGGCGCGCGCGGATTTCCTCGTTTTCCGGGCCATTCTTCGGTGACATGGCGGTTAGGCTCTCAACAACATCTTCTTATTGGCCGAGGCCCACGCAGGGACCGAAGCGGCGCACAACCGCCGACGGAAGCATGACAGAATCGTTCCATAAGTCGGACCGTCCTATTGGACCCCTGCGACATTCAGGTCGCGCACCAAAAAAGCCGGCCGAGAAAGTTTCGTCCGCTGACTATTCGAGCTGTTGTTCCGGGTTTAGCATGGCAAAACCCTGCTCGATCATGTGATAGCCCTTGGATTCACCAAGCTCCGCATAAAACGTCAAGCAATCCTCCGCGAATCCAAAATACCACCACGTCGCAGACTCAGATGGGTCCATGGGGAACACAACGACACGGTCCGCGGCCACGCGATCCGCCGGATCGACCTCCGCATTGTAGGCCGCCATGAAGTAACGCACCCATTCACCGGGAATTTCGAAGGCGCCACTCATCGGCCATTCGGCGCGTGCGTTGTCCATGATGTACTGGAAATTATCGCGGCACGTCGTCTGGTCCTGGGCCCAGGTTTCAGCACTTTGGAAAATCAGGCCGAACGCCAAGAAACCCAACAAAGCCTTCCCGAAGGGCAGACGACGTGCCTTTTTCATTGCGCGGCCTTTTCATTTGAGTGAGCTGGTGGAATCACCAGAATTGCGGCGTGATTCTCAGCCATGCCGGCGCAAATAGCAAGGTCACCGGAACAAGCTCTCGTGAATGAAAATGCGCGGTCAAACAGCACAGAGTCAGCGCAAACCTTGACCTTCTAGTAACTGGAGACTTTATCTATACCGCACTAGGACAAACGCAGGATTCTCAGGACCGTATCGGTTCGCGATGACAAAACACGCACAGGTTTGCCACGCACATAAACCATGCTCCGGGTCAGGAACCGCACCGCCTGACACGGGTTATTTTTGCCCAATGTGTCCCGGCGTGCGCAGCGACAAGCCGGCCGCCTGTCCAAGTTGCGGCATGGCACTAGAAGCCGCGGCGCCCCAGCCTAGTACAAGTCTGCAATACACCTGCCCGATGCACCCTGAGATCATGCGCGATGCGCCCGGGCAATGCCCGATCTGCGGCATGGCGCTTGAACCGGTCACCGTCACGGTTGAGCAACCGCCCAATTCGGAGCTGATCGACATGACCCGGCGGTTCTGGGTCGCCGCGTGTCTGACCGTGCCATTGTTCGCGATCGCCATGGGAGAAATGCTGCCCGGGCTCCACGCGTGGTTGTCCGGTGCATGGAATCCATGGGTTCAATTGGTTCTGGCGACGCCGGTGGTCTTGTGGGCGGGCTGGCCATTCTTTGAACGCGGCTGGACCTCGGTGGTCTCGTGGCGTCTCAATATGTTCACGCTAATCGCCGTCGGGACGGGAACGGCCTTTCTTTACAGCGTCGTCGCGGTGATTTGGCCCGGCGTTTTTCCGGAAGGATTCCGCGACCCGACTGGGCGCGTCGGCCTCTATTTTGAGGCCGCGGCGGTGATTGTCGCATTGGTTTTGCTCGGTCAGATTCTCGAACTCCGGGCGCGGGAACGAACCGGCGGCGCATTGCGCGCGCTGCTCGATCTCGCACCGAAAAACGCCCTTCGCCTCGACGATGATGGCAATGAACAATCCGTTCCGGTCGCTCTGGTGACTGTCGGCGATCGATTGCGCGTGCGCCCGGGCGACGCGGTTCCTGTCGACGGCGAGGTGATCGAGGGCCATAGCGCAGTCGATGAATCCATGGTTAGCGGCGAGTCAATCCCCGTAGAGAAGACCGCTGGTTCCGCCGTGATCGGCGGCACGCTCAATGGCACGGGCGGCTTCGTCATGCGCGCGCGAAAGGTCGGCAATGACACAATGCTGGCGCGGATCGTCCAGATGGTGGCGGATGCCCAACGCAGCCGGGCCCCCATCCAGCGTCTTGCGGATACGGTCGCCAGTTACTTCGTGCCCGCCGTCATTGGAATCGCGGTGCTTGCCTTCTTTGCTTGGGCGATTTGGGGACCGTCGCCCGCCCTTGCCTTCGGCCTCATCGCTGCCGTGTCGGTCCTGATCATCGCGTGCCCGTGCGCGCTGGGCCTCGCGACGCCGATGTCGATCATGGTCGGGACCGGCCGCGGCGCGCAAGTCGGCGTGCTGATCAAGAACGCGGAAGCGTTGGAACTGTTCGAGTCCGTCGACACGCTGGTGGTGGACAAGACCGGTACGCTCACCGAAGGAAACCCAAGGCTCACCGGAATAGTGACGGTCGACGGACAAGATGAAGCGGACCTTCTTGCATTGGCGGCCGGGCTGGAGCGCGCCAGCGAACATCCGCTCGCGGAAGCGATCGTGGCCGCGGCGCGCGACCGCGGTCTGACTTTGACGGACCCCGAGCACTTCAATTCCGTGACCGGAAAAGGCGTGACGGGCACCATCGGCCGGAAACATGTCGCGCTCGGTAACGCGGCGCTGATGTCGGATCGCGCGCTCGATATCTCCGCCCTTTCCGCGCAAGCCGATAAGGCACGACGCGATGGCGCAACCGTGATGTTTATCGCCGTGGACGACAAAGTATGCGGCTTCTTTGCAGTTGCCGACCCGGTCAAGCAAAGCACGCCGGCGGCTCTTGCGGCTTTACGGCGCGACGGCCTGCAGATCGTGATGCTCACCGGCGACAACCGAACGACGGCGGAGGCGGTCGCGCACGAGCTGGGCATCGACGTCGTTGAGGCGGAGGTGACACCGGGCCGAAAGATCGAAGTCGTGCAACGGCTCCGCGACCAGGGACGCGTGGTCGCCATGGCCGGCGATGGCGTGAACGACGCCCCTGCTCTCGCCCAGGCGGATATTGGCATTGCGATGGGCACTGGTACCGACATTGCGATCGAGAGCGCTGGGGTCACCCTGGTGAAAGGCGATTTGAACGGCATCGTGCGCGCCCGCCGATTGAGCCGCGCGACCATGCGCAACATTCGCCAAAATCTGTTCTTCGCTTTCTTCTACAACACTTTGGGCGTGCCAATCGCCGCGGGCATTCTGTTTCCGGTGTTTGGCACCTTGCTGAGCCCGATGATTGCTGCCGCCGCCATGAGCCTGAGCTCAGTCTCCGTCATCGGCAATGCCCTGCGGCTGCGCCGGCTGCGGATTTGAGGAGACAATGCCATGAATATCGGTGAAGCCGAACGCCAGTCCGGACTTCCGGCCAAAACCATCCGGTATTACGAGGAAATCGGCCTGGTCCAACCCCAGCGCGCGGCCAACGGTTATCGCGATTACGCCGAGGCCGACGTGCACCAATTGCGCTTCCTACAGCGCGCACGGGGTCTGGGTTTCTCGGTGAAGGACTGCCGCACG
>JANQOH010000245.1 GCA_028289725.1 Alphaproteobacteria bacterium | reverse complement strand
TGCGCACATTTGTGCAGATTGCGCGCACGTGCGTAGTAACCGAGGCCCGCCCAGGCGGCGAGCACGTCCGCCATATCGGCCTCTGCCAGCGCGGCAACGGTCGGCCATCGCGCCAAGAACCGTTCAAAATAGGGTTTCACGGCGGCGACCGTGGTTTGCTGGAGCATCACTTCGCTCAGCCAAACCCGGTAAGGGTCGGCGAATTTTCCGGGCGGCGCCCGCCACGGCAAGTCGCGCCGATGCGCATCGTACCAAGCGAGAATCAGTTGGCTCGGCGTTTCACTCGCCGCGGATTTTTTCGACATGCCAGCTTGATCGACATTAGAGGCAAACTTCGCGTTCATGATACTTTGTAAGCGCGCCTTGGACAGGGAGGATGTCGCAGGACCGTGGCAACGGGCAGTCAATCATTTGGCGGACGGGCGCTGGCGCGCCTCATACCGGGTCTGACGCGAAAGGCGTTCGCGGACCGCGGCTTTCACCAAGCCGCCGTGCTCACCGATTGGCCCGAGATTGTCGGCGAAGAACTGGCTGGGCAGTGTGTGGCCCTCGAACTGAGCCGTGATGGCATCCTGGCGGTGCGGGCGCACGGGTCGGTCGCCGTGGCGATTCAGCACATCGAGCCGCAAATTCTCGATCGAATTGCGACCTATTTCGGCTTTCGCGCGGTCAAACGCCTCGCTATTCGCCAGGGTCTCGTTCCAAAACGGTCGCCAAGACGTGGTGCCGAGCCTGAAGCCGCGCCCCTGCCCTCGCCATCGCTGGATTCCAAGCTCGCCGACCTGCCGGATCCAGGCTTGCGCCAGGCCTTGCTGCGGCTGGGCGCGCGGGTCGAACAAACCGGGGAAGACAAGTGATTGCCTTGTGTCCACCGCCCGCTCTGCTTATCTATCCCGAGCAAGACAGCAAATTATTCGTTTCGCCATAGCAAAGAGTATCGCCATGTCTCGTATTCGCGCCACCATCATCGCATTCGCCGCATTGCTAATTTGGGCGCCGGTCGCTCATGCCGAAGACGATGGGTCGATCAATGCGACACCTAAAGTCCTTGGAGATCCGAACGCGCCTGTCACGATCCTTGAATTCGCATCAATGAGTTGTCCGCACTGCGCGAGCTTCCACACCGAGCGCATGGCATGGCTTAAGGAGAATTTTATTGAGACGGGACGCGCCAAACTCGAATTTCGGGATTTCCCGCTGAATGCGCCGGCGCTCTGGGGTGCCATGTTGGCGCACTGCGCCGGACCCGATCGCTATTTCGCGTACCTTGATCTGATTTTTGAGCGGCAACGCACATGGGCGTTCGAGGAAGATTCGAAAGCGGCCTTGAAGAAACTCGCCAAACAAGCCGGTATGAGCGGCGCAAATTTCGATGCGTGCATGGCCAACGAATCGCTTCAGACGGCGATCATCGAAGCGCGCAAAGATGGCATCGATAACCATGAAATCCAGTCGACGCCGACATTTCTCATTGACGGCGAATATATCAGCGGCGTTCCGTCGGAAGAGGAACTGACGGAGCGAATCGAAGCCGCTGGTGGTTGACGTTCGCTGAATTGGTCGGTGTGGGATTGTAGATACTTGATCGCCTAATTATCGGCATAGGCTACTCTCCCTTGTTGTCGCGATCGCAACGCCCCCCTATACTTTGCGAATCAGCGGCCTGGCCGTTCCGCCACCGACCGAGCGAACGCGTTGCAATTCACTCGCCTGAAGCTTTCCGGCTTTAAATCATTTGTCGATCCGACCGAACTCGTCATCGAGACCGGTTTAACTGGAATCGTCGGCCCCAACGGCTGCGGCAAATCGAACCTTGTCGAAGCCCTTCGTTGGGTGATGGGCGAGACTTCAGCCAAGAAAATGCGCGGCGGCGAAATGGACGATGTCATTTTCGCCGGGACCGCGCATCGACCGGCGCGCAATGTCGCCGAAGTGGCTTTGGGCCTCGACAACAGCAGCCGAAGCGCGCCCGCCGCCTTCAACGAACATACGGAGCTTGAGGTTTCGCGCCGGATCGAGCGTGCGTCGGGATCGAACTATCGCGTCAATGGTCGCGAGGTCCGCGCGCGCGACGTGCAACTTCTGTTTGCCGACGCCGCCAGCGGCGCCCGATCCACTGCGTTGGTTAGCCAGGGTCAAATCGGTGCCTTAATCGGTGCCAAGCCAACGGAACGCCGGCACCTATTGGAAGAGGCTGCGGGCATCACAGGCTTGCATTCGCGACGTCACGAAGCCGAATTGCGTCTGCGCGCGGCGGAGACCAATCTGGACCGGTTGGAAGACGTCATCGCGACGCTGGAAACGCAGATGCAGGCGCTAAAGCGCCAAGCGCGACAAGCCGCCCGGTACCGGTCGTTGAGCGGGCGAATCCGTAAAGCCGAAGCCGCGTTGCATTACCGCCGTTGGTCGGAAGCCGAACAAGCCTATAACGAAGCGCGCGGGGCGCTGGACGTCGCGGAACGGCACGCCGGTGAGGCGGCGCGTGTCGCGGCGCAAGCCTCGGCGGCGCAAACCGGCGCCGCGGCACACTTGCCGGAACTTCGAAAAACCGAAGCGGAAGCAGCGGCGGCACTCCATCGCCTAGAGGTCGCGCGGGATACCTTGGAGGCCGAGGAAAATCGCCTAACCGAAGCGCAAGCGGCGGCCCAAGCACAGCAAATCGAAATTGGCTCCGATATCGGGCGCGAGACGGAACGCCGCGCGGAAGCGCAGCAGACGCTTGCGCGCCTGACCGCCGAAGCCGAACGTCTAACGGAGGAGCGCGCCGCGCAAGGCGCGGAACTCGCGGCCGCGGCAAGCGCTTTGGACGAAGCGCGCCAAGCCACCGACGCCGCCGAACGCGTCTTGGCGGAGCACACGGAAAAAGCGGCGGCGGACGAAGCCCGTCGTATTAGCCTCCAGCGCCAAAAGACCGAGTTGGAACACCGTCTCGAAACGTTGGGCGATCGGCTTCGCGATGTCGCCGAGGAAAAGGACGCGGCGACAGCGCAGATCGAAGAATCCTCGGCCCTGACGGCGGCCGAAACGGCAGCCGCCACGGCAGCCGAACAGGCCCAACAGGCAAAAAGCGCCTTGGAGGCCGTCGCTGCCGGAACGCTCAGCGCTGAGACGGCGCGTGGCGAGGCGAGCGAGGCCGAGCGCGCCGAGCGCGAAAGCCTGCGCGAGGCCGAAGTGGCGCACGAACGCGTCGCGGCGGAAGCACGCGCGTTGGCGGCGGTTCTCTCGAAGGATCAGAACGAGACCTCCGGTCCCATTATTGACGAGATTGGAGTCCCATCGGAGTACGGGCTCGCGGTGGCGGCCGCGCTCGGCGACGACCTATTGGTGGGTACCGATGTCACGTCGCCGTCGCATTGGCGCGAACTCACCGCGCTTGATGACGCGCCAGCGCTGCCCACGGGCGCGCAAGCCTTGTCCGATCTGGTATCCGCTCCGTCGGCGCTTGGGCGCCGGCTGCGTCAGGTTGGCCTGGTGGATCAATCCGAAGGCCCGCGCCTGCAGGGTGAACTTGCCCAGGGCCAACGATTGGTGAGCCGCGAAGGCGACTTGTGGCGGTGGGACGGTTTTGCCGCTGCTGCAGACGCTGTTGCCGGTGCGGCCGCTCGATTGCGTCAACGCCAACGTCTGGAAGAACTGAACGCCGAGACCGACACCTTGGACGACGATTTGGCGGCGGCCCGGACCAAAGTGGCAGACGCCGAGAGTCGACGCGAACAGGCCGAGCAAACGTACAAATCCGCGCGCGAAGCGGAATCGATTGCAGGCACCAACGCTCGCGAAGCGGACGATTCGCTTGCGCAGGCGCGCGAGGCCCGAACGGCGGCCATCGAAGCGGTTTCAGAGGACCGGTCACGCGTCGCGGCGTTGGACGACGCGACGGAACGTCTGACGCATGATCAATCCGAATGTCGGCGCGCAATGGCGGAAACCGACGACGCGATTCGGCAATTGCCGGCGCCCGAGGAAGCGCGTGCGCCACTAGACAACCTGAAGCAAGATCTTGCGGCCCGCCGGCATGATCTCGATGAGCGTTTCCGTACCCATGACGGTCTCGTACGGACCAACGAGGCGCGAACGGCGCGGCTTGAATCGCTGGATCACGAAATCACCTCCTGGCGACGGCGGGTCGATGATGCCGATGAGCAGATCGCAGCCCTGAACACGCGCCGCGAGGCCGTTGCCGGCAAACTCGAGGAACTGCGCGATTTGCCGTCAAGCATGCGCGAACGCAAGGCGGCGCTCGATCAGCAGCTTGCAACATCTGGCGACACCCGCCGCGAAGCGGCGAGTGCCTTAGCGGACGCAGAAGCTCGTCTGGCTGAGGCCGACCGCCTACTGAAGTCGGCGAATGACGGTTTGGCGGCGGCGCGGGAAGATAAGGTGCGCGCTGAAGGCCGACGCGATCAGGCGATGTCACTACGCGATGTCGAGGCAGAGCGTATTCGGGAAAGTTTCGACTGCGCACCCCAAGAAACCTTGCCGATCGCGGAAATCAGCGACGCTTCGAATTTGGACGACATTGACCGGCTCGAGCGGCAAGTCGAACGCCTTCACCGCGAACGCGAAAATATGGGCACGGTCAATTTGCGCGCCGAGATCGAGGCAACGGAACTGGCCGAGCAAATCGACACCATGGGCGCCGAACGCGAAGACCTGCTGTCGGCCATCGCGAAGCTGCGCGGCGGTATTGCGTCGCTCAATCGCGAAGGGCGTCAGCGACTTCTCGCGGCCTTTGACGAGGTGAACAAACATTTTCAAACCTTGTTTGAGCGTTTGTTCGGCGGCGGCCGGGCGCATTTGGACCTCACGGGCAGCGACGATCCGTTGGAAGCGGGCCTGGAGGTGATGGCGAGCCCGCCCGGCAAGCGCTTGCAAAACCTGTCGCTGCTCTCGGGCGGCGAGAAAGCGCTGGCGGCCCTGGCACTTTTGTTTGCCGTGTTCCTGACCAAACCGGCACCGATTTGTGTGCTCGACGAGGTGGACGCGCCGCTCGACGACCACAATGTCGACCGCTTTTGTGCTTTGCTCGACGAAATCGCCGCCAGTTCTCAGACGCGCTTTTTGATCATCACCCATCATCGTTTGACGATGGCGCGCATGGATCGTCTGTACGGCGTGACCATGGGCGAACGCGGCGTGTCGCAGCTTGTTTCGGTCGATATCGCCGGTGCGGGACATTTGCAGGCGGCGGAGTAATTAGCTCGATCGGTCCGCGACTTTTTTCCCTTTAATTTCAATAGATAACACACGGTTTCCGGCTTCTTGACAGGCTAAAGGTCTGCTTCTATGTTTCACGCGCTTTCGCGCCGCCCTCTTGCGCTTCAGCAGGATCGAGGGTGCCAGTGACCGCAGACAAACCACCTCCGTCCCTGGAGGACCTGGACGAACGGCTGAGAAAGGCCCGCAGCGCACAGGAACACGCTAAACCGCCGACCCGTTCCGGACCAATCGGACAGGCACTTCGCTTGTCGACCGAAATGGCAGCCGCGCTTGTCGTTGGCGCCGTCATTGGCTGGAACTTGGACTCTTGGCTGGGAACCAAGCCTTGGCTCTTGTTGCTTTTCTTGGTCTTGGGCTTGGCCGCCGGATTGTTGAACGCCTATCGGGCAGCGAAGCGCTTGCAGGACGCTGTCGACAACGAAGACAAGTCAAGCGGCGCCTAAGCCGCGGTACGCGATAAGGAAGACCGAATGGCCGCCGGTGAAAGCCCTCTGGAACAATTCGCGATCAAGCGCCTCGTCGAGATCAACATTGGCGGGGTTGACGCGTCTTTCACCAACTCGGCGGCCATGATGGTGATCGTCGTGGTCCTGGTGACCTTGTTCCTGACGCTGAGCATGCGCGGCAACGCCATGGTGCCGACACGATGGCAATCGATAGCGGAGCTCAGTTACGAGCTCATAGCCAAAACCGTGCGTGACGGCGTTGGGCTGGAAGGGCGCAAATACTTCCCCTTTGTGTTCACGCTGTTCATGTTCATCCTGTTTTGCAATCTGCTTGGCCTGATTCCGTACAGTTTCACGGTGACCAGCCACATCGTCGTCACCTTTGCTTTCGCGGCCTTCATCTTTATCGGCGTGACCATTCTGGGCCTCGTTCGGCACGGTGCGAAGTTTTTCTCGCTGTTCCTGCCGGAAGGCGTTCCAATCGCGCTCGCCCCGTTGCTGGTGCCGATCGAGATCATTTCCTATTTGTCACGGCCAATCAGTTTGTCCGTGCGTCTTGCGGCAAACATGATGGCCGGCCACACGATCATTAAGGTGTTCGCCGGCTTTGTCGTCGCGCTTGGCCTGTTCGGTATCGCGCCGTTCGTGTTTCTAATTCTGTTGTACGCGCTGGAAACCATGATCGCGTTTCTCCAGGCTTACGTTTTCGCGGTCCTGACCTGCCTCTACCTCAATGATTCAATTCACTTGCATCATTGATCTGACACGGGTCGGACCAACCTCTTGCACCACTAGACAAAGGATTTAGTAAAGTGGACATCGAAGCTGCCAAACTCATCGGAGCTGGCCTGGCCACCATCGGCGTGGCGGGTTCCGGCGTCGGCATCGGCACCATCTTTGGCCAGTACGTCTCCGGCGGTCTGCGCAATCCCGCGGCCGCACCGAAGATGTTCGGTAACGTGTTGCTCGGCTTTGCGTTGACCGAAGCTGTGGCACTGTTCGCCCTCGTCATGGCGTTCTTGATTCTGTTCGGCTAGTCGCGACCGCTCGGATCAAGCAAAACCGATTCCGCCAAGGAGACGGTCATGCCGCAAATGGAGTTCGCGGACTACGCGCCGCAACTTATCTGGTTGGCGATCACCTTCATCACGCTTTACGTGTTGATGTCACGGATCGCGTTGCCACGCATCGCGGACGTGCTTGAGCAGCGCCAGCTCCGCCTTTCGAACGACCTCGAACAGGCGAGCGCCCTGCGTGATGAAGCGACCAAGGCTCTCGAAGCCTACGAGGCGACGATGGCCGAAGCACGCTCGCAGGCACACGCCATCGCCATGGAAACGCGCGACAAAATCGCCGCCGAAGCGGAAAAACGCCGCGCCGCTTTTGATGCGGAGCTTGAAGCGCAGACCGCGAAGGAAGAAGAGCGGATCCAGAAAGCCATCGCGGAGGTCGAGTCGAACGTCCGTGACGTCGCGATTGCGACGGCGCAGGCCGCCGGCGCGAAACTTCTTGGTGAAGATCTGCCAGCCGACGCGCTCGGACGGGCCGTGGACAGCCAAATGGAGCAACGGGCATAGCCATGGGTGAGTTGTTTCACGATCCGGCATTTTGGGTCGCGGTCGCCTTTGTCGTATTTGTCGCGGCAGTGGCCAAAAAGGTCTATGTGGCCGTCACCGTCATGCTCGATGATCGCGCGGCGAAAATTAAAGACGAGCTCGACCGCGCGGTACAGCTGCGCGAGGAAGCACAGGCCTTGCTCGCAAGTTATCAACGCCAGCAGCGCGATTCCGAGAAAGAGACCGAGCAGATTCTCGCGCAAGCACGAACCATGGCCGAGACCGAGATCGCCGAAGCCAAGACGAAGCTTGACGAGGTGCTCGAGCGCCGGCGCCGGACGGCGCAAGAAAAGATCACACAAGCCGAAGCACGCGCGATCGCCGATATTCAAACCCGGATCATTGATGTGGCGCTCGCGGCCACCACCCAAGTGATCGCGGACACTTTGGACGAGAAGCGCTCGCAAGTGTTGGTCGACCAAGCCATCGACGGGCTGGAAAGCCGCCTGGCACAGTAACGTAACGGCGGCCCAACGGTCTTAGGTGCCCGCCCGCGGCAAACGGACGCGGACACGCAGACCGCCCTCACTCCGGTTTTCCAACTCGATGTCACCGCCGTGATTGCGCACGATTGAGCGCGCGATCGCGAGGCCCAGTCCGATACCGCCGCTTTCCTTGCTACGCGATGGGTCGAGCCGGATAAAGGGTTCGAAAACACGTTGTAGATCGGACTCGGCAATGCCAGGGCCTTGATCTTCGATTTCGATCAGAACTTCATGGCCCCGATCCGATAAGGACACGCTGGCTCGTTGGCCGTGCGTCGCCGCATTCTCAATCAAGTTGCGCAAGGCGCGTCGCAAAGCCATCGGTCGACACGCGAGAACGACGCGCGGCCCCTCGGAAAATGTGACGCTGTGCCCGAGCTCCGCGAGATCGGCCACCACACTGTCGACCAATGCCGTTATGTCGACCGAGCGCGTGTCTTCCGGCGATGCATCCTCGCGAACAAAGGCGAGCGTCGCCTCGGTCATTTCCTGCATTTCATCGAGCGTATCGATGATCTTGGCCCGCGCGTCTTGATCCTCGACGAACTCGGCGCGCAGTCGCAGGCTTGTGATCGGCGTGCGCAGGTCGTGTGATATCGCCGCCAACATGGCGGTCCGATCACGCACAAAGCGGTTCAAACGTTCATGCATGCGATTGAAGGCCCGCACGCTGCGCCGTATCTCGTCCGGCCCCCGCTCCGAGAGAGATTCGACCGCTTCGCCGCGCCCTGCTTGGTCCGCCGCCCGCGCGAGATCGCGCAATGGACCCGACAAACGGCGCGCCGCGACGACGGCCACCAGCGCGACCGCTACGGCTGAAAGCACGAGCGAAATGAGAAACGGCAGACCGAGCGGTGGCGGGCCGGGCGGCGCGCGCGCGACGACATTGAGCCATTGCCCGTTTGGCATCGCAACGGAAAGCGTCAGCCAGCGAAACTTGGTCCACTTCCCGTCATGGCGATCGAACCGATGATCCCAGTCATCGTCTCCGTCATCGTCTTCATGATCTTCGTAGCGTTCGCGGTCATCGTCTCGTCGGTTTTTCCCAAACGAAGGACCGAACTCAGCGCGCACGTTATCTCTTGGAAGATCGAGCCCACGTGCCAGTGCAAAGGCGATGAAACGCGCAGGTCCCACCAACGATGTATCGGACGCAGCGGCCTGCGCGTCGACGCGGAACCCAAGCGCACGCGAACTCGCCGCACGTAGGATGCGACGGTGTGCCGGCGGCGGCGCCTCGGCCAGCAACCGTACGACGCTTGCGGTGCGTGCAACAACCGTCTCGCGGTAGACTTGGTGAACCGCTTTGCGGCGCTCATGCGCGAACAATGCAAAAGCGATCGTTTGCGCGACGAGCAGGGCCAGCAATAGCAGCAAGATCAGCCGGCCGGCGAAGCTGCGCGGCACGAGCCTCATGAGCGCGAGACCTTGGCGACAAAGCTGTAACCGCCGCCCCAAACTGTCTTGATTAGTTCCGGATTCTTTGGGTCCTGCTCAATCTTCTTGCGGAGCCGGCTCACCTGATTGTCGATACTGCGGTCAAACGCGTTGGCGGCACGCCCGCGCGTCAAATCAAGCAATTGATCGCGCGACAGGACGCGCCCGGCGTGCTCGACAAAAACGGCGAGCAAACGATATTCGCCGGACGAAAGCGGGGTCACGACGCCATCCGCGTCGACCACCGCGCGCCGATCAAGATCGAGCACCCAGCGATCGAACGCGACCTTACCGGAGGTAGCCGGTTCGTGGCCGGGCGGAAGACTATGCGCACGCCTTAACACGGCCTTGATGCGCGCCAACAGTTCGCGCGGATTGAAGGGTTTTGCCACATAGTCGTCAGCGCCAATTTCGAGGCCCACGACCCGATCCGTGTCCTCTGCCATCGCCGTGAGCAGAATCACGGGTGTCGCCGTCGATTCCTGCAAGTACCGGCACAAGGAAAGACCATCCTCGCCAGGCATCATGATATCGAGCACCACCAGATCAATCGCCGCGCTCTTCAAAGTACGGCGCGCCGCCGCAGCATCGGCGGCCGTGGTCACGCGCAGACCGTTTTGGTCGAGATAGCGCGCGAGCAAATCGCGGATGTCCTTGTGGTCGTCGACCACCAGAATGTGCGGCGTACCATTCATAGGCTACAGCTAATCTCTTTCCGCCGGCGCGGCACAAAAAAATTGTATCAGACTGTATCAGTCCCCCATTTCCACCAATATCGCGACGATTTCACGGGTCCGACGGGATAGTTCTGCGACACTTCGTGCCCAGTTTATGGCGCATCAGCAAACACGCATGGAGACGCGTCATGAAGATCTCGACCAGAACTTTGATCGTTGTCGGCGCCGCCACTGTCATTGGCGCCGCGGCGTTTGCCGGCGTCAGTCAGGCGGAGCGCGGATGGATGGGCAAGCATGGCGGCTTTGGCGGACCGATCCGCATGCTTGAACAATTTGACGCCGACGGCGATGGCCGTTTGACCCAAGCCGAAATCGATTCCGCACGCACGGAACGTTTCGCCAAATACGACGCGAACAATGACGGCGCGCTGTCGCTTGAAGAATTTAGCGGGCTGTTCCAGGAAGTCTCACGTCCGATGATGGTGCGGGCCTACCAGAAGCTCGATCCGAACGGCGACGCATCAGTGACCGCCGAAGAGTTTGAGCGGCCCTTCGCGAATGTGGTCGAGCGACACGATCGTGATGGCGACGGTGCGTTATCGCCAAGCGACATGAAACGTGGTCACCGTTCGTGGAAACACGACCGAGATCACGACGAAGACGATAGCTAGGCGGATTGGGGCCGGCGAAGCGCGCAGTCGCTTCGCCGGCGCGCCTCAGTCCCTCGGCGCTCACGAACACGCGCTGACGAAACGCAAATCTCGGACAGATGCCCGCACTTTGCTGTTTGTGTCGTCTGAGTCCGCAAGAAGCGCGATCTGCATTGGCGCGACAGCCGGTTCCTCGAACACCGCTTCGAAGTCGGCGCGCATATCCACCAATTCTTCGAACCACTGGCCGGTTGTCCAGTCTCCCGGCCTCAGCAGAATGATCGCGCCGGCCGAGCGCATGTAAGGACTGGGTTGTATCTCTCCTTGATCGCCCAGGCCGCCCCAGGTGTAGGCGATCGCCCGGCCCGGCGCGTCCGGGCCGTGACGAAGTTCAACGAACACGCGGGTGAGATTTTCCCAAAAGCTGGCACGCTCGGCATCAAAAGGATATGCGACATAGACCGAGAGCGCCCGATCGTCAGTTCCGCGATGGCGCAGGTCGTTCGCTGGCATCGCTTCATCGACACGCCAAGACCAGGCTAGGCATCGCGCATTGGCCATTTCTGCAGAGACCGGGAGATAGAGCGCGGAAACGCTGGCGTCGCTGCGCACTTCGATCCGGCCGTCGCTGTGGCCGACAAATTCGTTCGCGGTCTTCGCGGCGAATTCCAAATGTCGCCAGCCCAGCGATTCCAGATCAACGCCGATCGGGACGTCCTGCGCCGCACCATATACCGCGCTCGCGCAGATGCCCGCGATCAAGCCCGGGAAAAACGCGCGGCAGCTCCAGAACCGCAATGCGGTTTAGCCAACCGATGCCGCAAGGGCATCGCCGGTCTTTACATCCTTCGCGGCTTTTGTCCCTTGTTCCTTCGATTGGGTCTCGGGTTCTGGCGGCCGCCAACGCAAGACGGGGCTCCGCGCTGCTTTTGTTTCGTCGAGCCGCCGTCGCGGCGCCAGCCGTGGCGCATTGTGGAAGTGTTCCGCGTCGCCGGCCTTTGCCTTGGCAACCAACGCCTCAACAGTCGCAATGAACTGATCAAGCGATTCTTTGGATTCCGTCTCGGTCGGTTCGACCAACATGGCGCCATGGACCACAAGCGGGAAATAGATGGTCATTGGATGAAAGCCCTCGTCGATGAGCGCTTTCGCGAAATCGAGCGTGCTCACATCCGTATCCTTGAACGCCTGATCGTCAAACAAAGCTTCGTGCATGCACGGCCCCGCATAGGGGACTGAAAGAGTGCTGGACAAACGCGCCAGCACATAATTTGCACTGAGCACGGCATCTTCCGCGGCCTGACGCAATCCATCGGCGCCCAAGCTCATCATGTATGCCAACGCGCGAACGAACATGCCCATCTGTCCGTGGAAGGCACGCAAGCGACCGAGCGCTTGTGACGCGTCTCCCTCCCCATGTTCAACGAGAGCGAGCCCATCATCGCCGTGTACCAGCCAAGGCAGCGGCGCGAAGGGCGCGAGTTCGGCACTCAAAGCAACCGGCCCCGATCCCGGACCGCCACCACCATGCGGGGTCGAAAAGGTCTTGTGCAGATTAAGATGCATCACATCGATGCCCAAATCCGACGGCCGCACGCGGCCGACAATGGCGTTGAAGTTCGCACCGTCGCAGTAAACCAGAGCCCCCGCTTCGTGCACGGCCGCCGCGATGTCCACGATGTCACGCTCGAACAAGCCGCATGTGCTCGGATTGGTTAGCATGATAGCGGCCACGTCCGGCCCCAATCGGCTCTTCAAACCATCGAGGTCGATCCGGCCGGTTTCATCCGAACGCAATTCTTCGACAACATAGCCACAGGCCACAGCCGTCGCCGGGTTCGTGCCATGCGCCGACTCGGGCACCAGAACCACTTTGCGGGCATCGCCGCGCGCTTCCAAGCAAGCACGGATCGACATGATCCCGCACAGCTCACCGTGCGCGCCGGCCGCCGGCGACATGGCGACCGCCGGCAACCCGGTCAGTGTCTTGAGCCAATGCGCCAATTCATCGATCAATGCGAGCGCGCCTTGCACCGTGGAGCCAGGCTGAAGCGGGTGAATATCAGCAAACCCCTGCAATCGGGCCACGCGCTCGTTGAGCCGCGGATTGTGCTTCATCGTGCAGGAGCCAAGCGGATATAGCCCGGCATCGATCGCGTAATTGTTGCGGCTGATACGCGTGTAATGGCGTACGACTTGGGGCTCGGACAACCCCGGCAGGCCGATCTCGCCCTTCCGTTCGTGGCCGCCAAGACGCGATTGACTGAGTTCAACGTTCGGCAGGTCGACGCCACACCGGCCTGGCGCGTCTTGCTCGAAAATCAATGGTTCTTCCAAGTCGAGGCCACGATTTCCGGTAAACGTCACCGGATTTGTTGTATCGGCAACGAATGACTCGCGCGTCGCGCGGCCTTGGCTCCGATCCGCAGTCATGCCAATACCTCCGTAAGCCCGTCGGCCATTTGTTCGATATCTGCTGTGCTATTCATTTCCGTTGCTGTCACCAAGAGAAGATCGGCGAGATCGTCTCGATCCGGATAGAAGCGAGAAACGGGGACGCCAGCCAGAATTCCACGTTCGGCTAGCGTGTCGACAATCTCAACAGCAGGCTTAGCCAATCGCACGGTAAACTCGTTAAAAAAGGCGCCATTCAACACGTCAACGCCAGAGACATTCGCCAAACGATCCGCGGTCTCCACCGCGCGCGCATGGTTCAGTTTCGCGAGCTTCGTGAAACCAGCCTCACCGAGCAAACTCAAATGGATCGAGAACGCCAATGCGCACAATCCGGAATTGGTGCAGATATTGCTCGTCGCCTTGCCGCGACGAATATGTTGTTCACGCGCGCTCAGGGTGAGCACCCAGCCACGCTTACCATCGACATCGCGCGTTTCGCCGGCCAGGCGACCCGGCATCTGTCGGACAAATTTTTCGCGCGTCGCGAAAAGGCCGACATAGGGTCCGCCGAAGTTCAGGCCGACGCCAAGCCCTTGACCCTCACCGACCACGATATCCGCGCCATAGGCGCCCGGCGGCTCGAGCGCCCCGAGGGAAACGATCTCCGGAACCGCGACGACCAACAACGTGCCGGCGGCGTGGCACACCTCAGCGAGCTTGGAAAAGTCCCGAAGCACGCCAAACAGGTCGGGTTGTTGCACGACGACACACGCCGTGTCCGCATCGATCGCGGTTTCGAGCGCCGAGGTGTCGTGAACCCCTGGCATCGGCGCCATGGGCCGATTGCGCACCACCTCGAGTGGGGTAAATCGCGCCATGGTCTCGACCACCTCCGCGTAGGATGGATGGAGCCCGCCCGACAAAACGATCTTGTTTCGCCGGGTCAACCGGCTCGACATCAAGGCGGCTTCGGCGCATGCGGTCGAGCCGTCATACATCGACGCGTTCGCGACCTCCATGCCGGTGATCATCGCCACCTGGGTCTGGAATTCGAACAGCGCCTGCAGAGTGCCTTGGCTGATCTCTGGCTGATACGGCGTGTAGGAGGTCAGAAACTCGCCGCGTTGGATGAGTGCGTCGACCGCCGCCGGGACATGATGGCGGTAGGCGCCGCCGCCGAGAAAACAGGGGACGGAGCTTGCCGGCATGTTGCGTGCCGCCATGGCGCCGATGGCTTGGCTCACTTCCAACTCACCGGCATGGCGCGGAAGATCCACAAGCGTGTCGAGACGCGCGGATTCCGGCACATCCTGATAGAGATCGTCGATGCCTGCCGCGCCGATCTGGCTGGCCGCGATGGCGGACAGCATTTCCGTGCGATCGGCATCGGTAAGCGGCAAATAGCGCATTTGGCTACTCCAAATTGCTGATGAATTGTTGATAGGCGTCTTCGTCCATCAATCCGTCGAGTTGGCTCGGGTCGCCCAATTTGACTTTGATGAACCAGCCATTGCCGGTCGGATCGCTGTTTACGAGACCCGGTTCCTCGCCGAGCTTTTCGTTGGACGACACGACTTCGCCATCCACCGGCGCATACAGCTCGCTCGCCGCTTTCACCGATTCGATCACAGCGGCTTCGTCGCCTTGGGCCAACGCGCGTCCCGGCTCCGGCAAGTCGACAAACACGATGTCGCCGAGTTGTTCCTGCGCGTAATTACTGATCCCGATCGTGCCGACCTCGCCGTCGATCTCGATCCATTCATGCTCGTCGGTGTATTTCCGGCCGCTCATGGTGCGTCCCCCCGATATCGGTCATTCTGTCTCATCAAATGTCGTCAGCTCTTGTGGTAGCGATGCGCAACAAAGGGCAGTTTCACGACCTCCGCCGGTACGACCTTGTCGCGGATCGCAAGATTGATCGGTGTTCCCGGTGCCGCGTGGTCAGCCTGCACCATGCCCATGGTGACGGGACCGCCGATTGTGGGGCCGAAGCCGCCGCTGGTGACCACGCCGATCGGCAAGCCGCGCTGATCGAGAATTCGGTTGCCCTCCCGGGCCGGTGCCCGACCCTCAGGTCGAATGCCGACGCGTTTGCGCGCCGAGCCTTCGGACAGTTCGCGCAGAATTCTCTCGGCACCCGGGAAATCGGCCGCGTCGCGCCGTCGGCGCGGTATGATCCACGACAGTCCCGCTTCCACCGGCGTCGTCGTTTCATCAATATCGTGGCCGTAAAGGCACAGGCCCGCCTCAAGACGGAGCGAATCGCGGGCACCCAGTCCCGCTGGCTTTACTTCGGGCTGCTCAAGCAAGCATTCGGCGAGTTCCGCGGCGCGGTTTGCGGGCGCCGAGATCTCAAATCCATCTTCGCCGGTATAGCCAGAGCGGCTCACCGTGCACGAAATTCCGTTGACCGCCAGTTGCGACGCCACCATGAAGTTCAGGCCAGCCACGGCGGGACACAGGCGCGCGAGCGCGGTCACGGCCAATGGGCCTTGAAGCGCCAGCAACGCGAGACGCTCGGCCGGCTCGATCGCCGCTTTTGTGCCGATGCGGCTGCTGATGAAATCGTAGTCGACGTGCTTACGCGCGGCATTGACGATCAACATCAACCGTTCGCCAGCGCCGGGGCGAATGACCATCAAGTCATCAACGATGCCGCCATCGTCGTTAAGCAATGTCGTGTACCGCATCTGACCCGGGCCGAGGCCGCGAATATCGCCGGGAACCAAGGTTTCGAGCGTGGCGCTGACGTCTGAGTCCGCCGCCAGCCACGCCTGCCCCATGTGCGACACATCGAACAGACTAGCCTCGATGCGCGTATGGGTGTGCTCGGCAATAATGCCGTCTGCGTACTGCACAGGCATCTCATAGCCTGCGAACGGCACCATGCGCGCGCCGAGCTTTCCATGAAGATCATGCAGCGGCGTACGCCTAAGCGACTTTGCTTCTGAGGTCTTTTCGGCGCTCTCGCTCACCTACAGTCTCCAAACATAGACAGGCCCAGCCGCATCAAGCGGCAGCTGCCCCCTCTGTCGGGAAACCTGAGAGCTTCATTCACCAGTCAGAGCGGCGAATTTACACCTTCGGTGAGAGGCCGAGACACGTGCTCGATCTCTGCTTTCCAGAGTCCATTTGTTGCGCGGTCCTTTTGCCTGAGAGATTCCGGGGCGGTTGCTCCTTCGGCG
>JANQOH010000237.1 GCA_028289725.1 Alphaproteobacteria bacterium | reverse complement strand
CGTGCGGGCCAGGCGTTTGGCGACCTCGACTACGACTCCTGGCGCGACGAGCTAGAGGTGAACTTGTTGGGACCGACGCGCATGGTGGAGGCCTTTGTCGACAATGTCGCGGCGTCCGACTTGAAGCAGGTCGCCGTGGTGTCCAGCAGGATGGCCAGCCTGACCGAGGCGGCGGGCGGGTATTACCCCTATCGCACCAGCAAGGCGGCGGCCAATATGGCGGTGCGCGCCATGTCGACCGACTTGAAAGGCCGCGGGATCTCAATATTCACGTTTCATCCCGGTTGGGTCCGCACCAATATGGGCGGGCCATCGGCCGCGGTGACCCCGGAGGAGAGCGCGGCGGGTCTCGCGAAGGTGCTCGCGGGACTCGGGCCACAAGACACGGGCCGGTTCTTGCGCTATGACGGCGGTGAAATCGATTGGTAAAAGCGAAATCAGAGAGGCAGGCCATGTCCAAGTCAGCCACGGTGCACGATATCCAAGGCGATGAAGTCCAGCGCGCGCGTGAGGACCTGGCCGCCGCTTACCAAATCTGCGAACGGTTCGGCCTCAATGAAGGTATCGACAATCATCTCACGCTGGCCGTCCCCGGCGAGGACGACCGTTTTCTGCTCATTCCCTATGGCCTGCACTGGTCAGAGGTGACCGCAAGTTCGCTCATCGTCGTCGACGGGGAGGGGAACAAGATCGAGGGCGACGGCTATATCGAGCCGACAGCATTCTATATCCACGCCGCCGTTCACAAAGCGCGGCCCGACGCGAAATGTGTCATGCACACCCACATGCCGCACGCGCTCGCGCTGACCATGATCGAGGACGGTCGTCTCGAAATGGCTGATCAAAACGCGCTTCGATATTACGGCCGCGTCGCCTACGACGACGTCTATGCGGGTCTCGCCATGGATTGGGACGAAGCCAACCGCATCGCCGCCGCCATGGGCGACAAAGACATTCTGTTCATGGCCAACCACGGCATTACCGTGGCGCGGCCTTCCGTCCAGGCCGCGTGGGAAGACCTCTATTATTTGGAACAAGCGTGCCGCGCCCAGGTGCTCGCGATGTCGACCGGCCGCCCATTGAATCGTATCTCCGAAAATCTGGCCGCCGATGTTGCGGCCGGCATCCGCGCAGAGTCACAGGGCCAAGCGGCGAATTACGACCGGCATTTCGCCGCGATGAAGCGGATCCTCGACCGCGAAGGGTCGAACTTCCGCGACTAGCTTCTGGCGCGACTAGATCGCGAGCCAGCCGCAATCGACCGGGAGGAGGATTCCGGTCACGGCCGAAGATGCGGGCGAGGCGAGATAAAGAAACGCGCCGGCCATTTCTTCGGCTTGGGCAAAGCGGCCCATGGGCGTGCGTTCCTCAAGATACGCGCGTACCTGTTTGTTTTCCTGGAGCGGAATTGTGAGATCCGTTTCCGTGTAGGTCGGCGCAATCGCATTTACGCGGATGCCGCGACGGCCCCACTCGGCCGCCAGCGAACGGGTCATGTTGACGACCGCGCCTTTGGTCGCGTGATACGCCAAGTTTGGGTGATAGCCGCCGCCCGTTGCGCCCATAATCGACGCGACGTTGATGATCGACCCATGCCCATTCTTGAGCATGTGCCGCGATGCCGCGCGCGAGCAGTAGAACACCGATGATTGATTAACGCGCAGGAGCAGGTCCCAGGTTTCGGTCGGCAAATCCTCGGCCGCTTCGCGCCGGGCCGTGCCGGCATTGTTCACCAGAATATCGATGCCACCGAGAGCCTTCGCGACCTCGTCGAAAACACTGTCGACTTGACCTTCGTCTCCGACATCGCATGTCCAGGCGCGCGCCTCACCGCCCGCGTCATTAATGTCTTTCGCGGTCGCTTCAGCCGTCTCCGAGTCCAGATCCAAGACCGCGACCTTGGCGCCCGCTTCGGCGAGTGCGAGCGCGGCGACGCGGCCCAAACCTTTTCCCGCGCCGGTTACGATGGCGCTTTCGCCGTCGAGTCGAAATTGCTGAAGAACTGAAAATGAGTCTGCCATCGAATTGCGCTCCCGCGCTTAGAACTTGCCGAATTTGAGATAGGCTTCCTTCGGATCCACGCCGTCGAGTATCGCGGCCCGCACTTTATCCTCGGCGTTCACCGCTTCCTCGGCTTTGGCGATCACCTCTTCCGCCCGGTCTTGCGGGATGATCACCACGCCGTCGCGGTCGCCGATCACGTAGTCGGCGGTATGAATATCGATGCCGCCGACACGAACGCTGGTGCCCATTTCGTCCACGCGCCAGCGGCCGGCGATATCAGCCGGCGTCGTGAATTTGCAGTAGACCGGCAAGCCGAGCTTGAGAATAAAATCCACGTCGCGGCATCCACCGTCCGCGATGTATCCGCGCACACCGCGGATTTTCAGCGTTTCGGCGGAGAGCTCACCCATCAGTGCAATGTCATTGTCATTGGGCTGGCAAATGACCACATGATCGGCTGGCGCGGCGGACAAGAACTCGGTCCATTTCAGGAGCGAGTCGTCGCGGCTGATCGAGGGCGTGCGCACGCCGCTCAACGTCCAAACGCGCCCGGCCAGAACAGGCCCCGGATCGAGGGCCTTGATCGCCGGCGGCAAGGCTTGGCCGGCGAGGCCCATGTCGCTCAAGGTGTCGTAGACGACGCCCGTGTAAAGGCGCTCCAGTCTGTCCGTCAGGTCAGCCATGATCCTCCCCACGCGGCCCGACGAATGCTGGGCGCGCAATTGTTTTGCGTCTTGTAGCGGCTCAGCGAAACGCCGTCACCCCTGTTACGGGCGGATATGAGACCGATGATGGGGTGTTAGGAAGCGCGGTTTACTCCGGTTCGCTTCCGGTGGAGATCTTGCACTTATTGGTCACCGGGTCGAAATCGCCGGGACAGAGAACATTGACCGGATTGAACTCATTCCGCTGGTCTTGGCATGCTGTCAACGATGCCGTCAGGCAAAACGCGACCGCCAATGCAAGCGACATCGACCTCTTCGACATGACATGCTCCTGAAAATGCCAGAGAACGCGGAATCGACTTCCGAATCTACTATAGGCCTGATTCGAGAAGACGGGAAAGACGCGCGCTGGCGGTGTGCGCGAAGTGCAGCGTTTGACGACGCCGGACCACACCTTCAATCGGCGTTACTTCGCTCGAACGGATCATCTCGCCGCCATACCGGTCCGCGATGATAAGTCCGGTATCGTCCGGTAGGGCATCAAGTTTGAAATTCGGCGCCACAGCGAAATAGAACCAATCGCAAAACGCGCGGTACTCTGGCCACTTATCGTCGGCGCGCAGGTCGGCGAGGCTCGACTTCACCTCGACTATCGCGAACCGGCCGCGGCCGTCGAGCCCGATCGCGTCGACACGCCGCCCCGACGCCAAAGGCATTTCTGTGAGGGTGCGGAACCCCATTGTTTCGAGCAATCGAACCGCACCCCGCGTGATGTCGCTCGCGAGAGGCTGCGGCGCGTCGGAGACATTAGGCGATGCACGCCAGCCTTCAACAACAGGGCCTTGTCGCGGCGTCGTGTCTGACGCCGATCCGGTTTTCGGAAGGAAAGCGAATGATTGTTGCACGGCGCCAGCCTCGTCCGACTTCGGATCTCATGCGGCGCGACGTGCGGCGGAGAAACGCTAGAGGAGGAATGCCGCCATGAGCAACAACGCGATGACAACCGCCACGGTGCCGTAAATGGTCCATTTCATGAACCGCGCCCACATGACTTTGTGTTCGTCGAGATATTGCTGTGGATCGTAACTCATCGCGTGCGCGCCTTATCCAAACCTTGGTATTCGGTGCGGAGATTGATAGCCGACCGTTGCGCCCGGCACAAGACCGAAGCCGGGCTGGCCTCAGGCGAAAATTGAGAAAGCCTCACCAATCCGCGGCCCCGATGTACCATTCGCGGTTCCGTACGCTGGATTCGCTGGGTACGGACTAAATTGCGTCGCATCGGCCTCAGTTGCGCCGCGTTCGTCTGCGGCACCCTCAACCGACGTCCCGTCGCCGGCAATTCTCTCGGCCCGTTCAGCGGCGATCTCCGCTTGAGCCTCCAGCATTGCTTTCGTGGCGGCGGCCGCAACGGCCCGATCCGCGCTTGACGGTTCGGCCGGCGCCAAAGCGGCGCGTCGGATTTGCTGCATTTTGCGTACGGTGGCGTGCGGGTCGCCGGGTATCGTGGAAATGTCGATCGGCACCTCGCCGCCAACCGCGTAGCGCCGCCCGTCGGGACCCTGCTGATAGGTGTAACTGATGGCTCCGCCATAGGCACCGGCAGCCGCCTTGTGCGCCGCCTCATGCGCGCGGACCTCGGCATCGCGTTTCTTAAGCTCGGCGACGACGCGGCGCTCTTCTTCTGTGAGGCCGTTGGCATCTTGCTCGGTGCTCGCGGCTTGCGATTCCTGAGCGACAATGGCCTGTTCCCCGTGGACCAAACCGGCGCGCGATGTGCCGCCGGGACCTGGTCCGGCCGCGCGATCGTTCGCGCGCTCTCGCTCCGCCGCGCCATTCGGCAATTTTTCAGCCGGCGGCTGCCCAGGCTCGTCGGCACGGCGGACCGCCGGGGGCGGCCCGCTTATGCCAAACGGCTGTAACGCGGTGATAAAGCCAATCTGCATCGCATGTCCGTTGCGTAACGGACTCTATATGGCGCGAACGATCGCAGCGGCGAGGGACATTTGGCTTTGCGGAATGATGAAGTACCCCGCAATAAACGCAGATATATATTTGTTATTAAATGATAAATCTCAGTTGGTGCCGAAGGCCCTCTCGGCATCCGATGCGCACCCGGTCAAGGTCCGGCGTTCCTAGTTCGTATATTCGACCAAAGATACGTTGGCCATTCGGTAGTAGTACCCTTCACGCGTGTTGTTGAGCACTACGAGCTCGCCTTCGACGACGATCGGTTCGAGGCTCATGTCGATCGGCTCGTCAGCCTGCAGTTCGACGAAGCTCTCCGGTCCGGCCGTCATGCAAAACGGGCAATGCGGTGCGTATTGGCTCAGCAATATGCGTTCGCCGCTGGTATCGAGCGGCAACATGAACCCGACCATCCGAATGCGTTCGCCGGCCAATTCTTGAACTTCGTCGGCATATTCCGGCACCAGATCAGGGCCTTCAAAAACCAGCTCGACCTGATGAAGCGTTTCCCAGGGCAATGCGCCGTCAACTTCGGGCAAGGGGATCGGCTTATAGCCGCCTTCGCCCCACGGATTGTTCATCGACGGACCGCTGCGTTCCAATGTCTGCTGACCCCAAGCCGGGCCGCACAACAGCACGATAAGAAGCGCGGATCTCAGAACTGCCTTGACCATGTCTCAAGTCCCGGCCTGTGTTTGGGCGTCGCGGGCGGCGTGATGGTAGCAAATCCGGCGGAGGAGCGACATATGCGTTGGTCTTGGGCAACTCATAAATGCATCTGGCTTTCGCCGGTTTCAGCACCGTCGACAAAGCACTTGTCCACGTTGAACCGGACTTCCGCCTCGGCGCCAGCTTCGCACGTTACGCGCTGATGGCGTGTTTCGAACAGAATCGTGGCCGGGACCTGGGTGGGATTGAACGTTGTCGTCTTGCCTTCGCGCAAGCGGTACATCCAATTTTCGATCCAAACGTGGACCGTCTCCTCCCCATCATTCGTGACGGTGAGCGCCTGGGCCGATGGCGAGAAGGCTGTAAACATGAGGCCAGTCGTAAAAATGATGAGGGCCAGTCGCATTAGTATCCTCCCAAGGGTTTGCCGGTTTCACCCGCCCCCTACTCGGCATCCGGCTGGTTTGGCGGTGCGGCATCCGCAAACGCTGGGATTTCATTACAGGCCCCGTCGATCCGAAGCAATTCCGGGCAGCCGCTCAAATCACAATCGAACCGCCTGGCGTTGAACAATTGAGGCACCAGACAGATGTCGGCGATGCTCGGCGTGTCGCCATGGCAATAACGGCCGGTCATCGGATGGCCGGCGACAAGTGCCTCGACACTTTTTAGGCCCGTTTCGACCCAGTGCCGATACCAAGCCGTTCGCTGCTCATCAGTGACGCCAAGTTGTTTGGTTAAATAATTGAGAACACGAAGATTATCGATCGGATGGATGTCGCAGGCTATGGCCAGGGCTATGCCGCGAACGCGGGCGCGTTCCGCTGGTGACACCGGCGCCAACGGCGGCTCCGGATGGGTTTCCTCCAGATATTCGATAATGGCAAGGGACTGGGTCAGCACCTGATCGCCGTCCGCGAGCGCCGGCACCAGGTTCTGCGGATTGATCTGGCCGTACCGGTCCGAGAACTGCTCACCGCCGCCGCGCGTCAAATGGACGAACGCGCGGTCGTATTTCAATCCCTTCAAGTTGAGGGCGATCCGCACCCGGTAAGCGGCGGATGATCGGAAATAATCATAGAGCTTCATGAAAATCTCTTAACTGTTTGATCCCGTGTGCTGAACAACCTCTTGATCAATCACGCCAAAGATCGATTGGGCATCGCTGTCCCGCATATCGATCCGGACTTGATCGCCAAATTTCATGAACGGCGTTTTCGGCGCGCCGTCCTCGATCGTCTCGATCATCCGAACTTCGGCGATGCACGACCAGCCGACCGACCGATCACGGTTGCTGATGGTGCCCGAACCGACGATCGCGCCGGCGCCCAGTACACGGGTCTTGGCAGCATGGGCGATCAACTCGTCGAAACCGAATTGCATGTCGACCCCCGAATTGGCCCGGCCGACCTGCTCGCCATTGAGATAGACGTCGAGCGGCCGATGCAATTTACCGCCGTCCCAAGCGTCGCCGAGTTCGTCCGGCGTGACCGCGACTGGCGAAAACGCGGTGGCCGGTTTGCCATGAAAGAAACCAAAACCCTTGGCCAGTTCGCCTGGGATCAGGCCGCGCAAAGACACGTCATTGACCAACATGACCAGCTTGATGTGGCCGCCGGCCGCCTCGGCGCTGATGCCCATGGGGACATCGTCCGTGATCACCGCGACTTCGGCTTCCATATCGATGCCGTAGTCTTCGCTCGCCACCAGTATCGGATCACGCGGACCGATGAATGCGTCGGATCCGCCTTGGTACATCAACGGGTCTTGGAGAAAGCTCGGCGGCATCTCGGCACCGCGCGCCTTGCGCACAAGTTCGACGTGATTGAGATAGGCGCTGCCATCGGCCCATTGGTATGCGCGCGGCAGCGGCGACGCCATTTCGGCAATGTTGAGGTCGAAGGCATCGTCGCGATGAGCGCCGTTCAAGCCGTCATAGACTTTTTTGAGCTCGGGGGCCGTCGCATCCCATGCCTCGATCGCGGTTTGCAACGTGGCGGCGACGTGCGGCACGCGCACGGCCCGCGCAAGATCCCGCGAAACCACGACCAAAGTGCCGTCGCGCCCACCTTCTTTCAGGCTTCCGAGCTTCATTATTCAGCCGCCTCGGTGGCGCGGGCCGGCGTGGCCTGCCATGACTTGACGTAGTCCGGGTTCTCGACGCCGTCCGGTAAGGCTGCGACCTCCAGCGGGTCGCGGGTATCGATCATAACCGCCACCTCGTTGGTTTCCGCTTTGGGTTGGTTGAACGCGTTCTTGAGCGCTTTCGGGTGCGGACCGTGCGTAAAGCCGCAGGGATGAAAGGTAATCATGCCCCGGTCGATATTGTCGCGGCTGAAGAAGTCGCCGCGGTGATAGAACAGCACCTCGTCATAATCATCGTTCGAATGAAAGAACGGCACTTTGAGCGCGCCGGGGTCCGACTCGAAGGGACGCGGGACGAAAGTGCAAATCACGAAGCGGTTCGCGAGCCAGGTGGTGTGCGCCGAGGGCGGCAGATGGGCCCGGTGGCTCATCATCGGTCGAATATCGCGCCAATTCAGCCGAACCGGGGCGAGATCGCCGTGCCACCCCATGGCGTCGAGCGGGTTGAACGGGTAGGTCGCAACCGAAATCTCACCGCGCTTCTTAATCTCGACGCGCCATTCGTCTTCGGTTTGTTGCGCGCGAAACGCTTCATCGACATGTGGCGTCTCAAGTATGGCGGGGTCGAAAATGGCGTGCCGGCCCGCCGGACCTTTGTCAGGCAGACGATAGGCGTCGTTGGTCGCCTCGATGAGTAAGAGATCGGCTGCGCCGTCAAATTCGGTCCGCCACATGGTGCCGCGCGGCAGGACGACATAGTCACCGTCCCGAACTTCCAGATGGCCATAGTCGCAGTACAAATGGCCCGCGCCTTCGTGGACAAACAACACATCGTCGCCATCGGCATTGCGGGCGAGGCCTGTCATGGCACCTTCGGTGCGCCAGTAGCGCACGATCGTATGATTGTTTCGTAACACGGTTTGCGCCTGCCACGGGCTGACTGTCCGCGTCTGAAGATTGTTGAGGTCAAACGAACGCGGGCGCAGCGGTCCTTCGAAGTTCGACCAACCCGTCGGCGGATGCGTGTGCAGCATTTGGGTGGCCGGGCCAAAGAAGCCTTCCCGGCCCAATTCCCGTTCGAATGTCCCGTCCGGCAAGTCGCAATGGGCTTGGCGCGGCGCGGTGCCTTCCGCCCGGTGCATCTGTATCCAGTGTTTCATGGCTGTTGATCCTCGCGGGCCCCAAGGGCCTCAAATGGAGCAATGTTGGTTGCGCGAAATTTAGTTTAATATGAAACCAATTCCTAGATGGGACGCGGCGAAAGCAATGGAGCGAACCGGCGAAAAGCGCGAATCCGGAGGCAAAGCCAGCCGTGGCGGGGCAGTCGGCGCCTCCGAAGACACATCGGGACCGCTCCGGCTTGAACGATTTCTGCCCTATCGGTTTTCGATTCTGGCCAAGCGTCTTTCGGACACCTTGGCCCGCGAATATGCCGACCGATTTGGCCTGACCATCCCAGAGTGGCGGGTTATGGCGGTGCTCGGGCGTGATCAAAAGCTATCGGCGAGTGGCATTTGTGACCGGACGCTGATGGACAAAGTGACGGTCAGCCGCGCAGTTTCGCGGCTGGTGGAACATGGTCGTGTTGCAAGTCAAGTCGATGCGCAAGACCGGCGTCGCTCGATCCTGACATTGACATCGAAGGGCCGAAAAGTTTATCGCGAGATCGTACCGCTGGCGCGCAGCTACGAAGCACGACTGCTCGATGGATTGTCACTTCGTGAACAGCAATCGCTTGATCGCTTGCTGTCAAAGCTAGCCGATCGGATAGCGTCAATCGATGCTTCTTGAGCGACATAGATTGATCATTTGATCACGCTCTGGGTCGAACATGATTCGGTGAATCTTGCCGGCTTCAAATTACGTTGACACCACAAACGGAGCTTCTTTCAACAAGTAAGCACCTTGGTTGACAGGTCTGAGTAGCACGCGCACAGTTGCCATGTCATCGGTATGAGCAAGAGCGGGAAAGGGCTCGAAAACCGGACGACGTTTGGTGCGTTTGGGAAGGATGATCCCGAACTTCACGGGAAGGAGGGTGCGTGAGCAGCATGAATCCACCCGACATATTGAGGAAACATACGCCTTTAACGTGAGCATCGGTCGGAAACGACCGAATGAATATGAGTCCGCCGAGCTCGGCGGACAAAGATAGGCTGCGGCGAGCGTGACTTGCCGTGGACCAATACAAGCCCCGCCCATTGGTATGAAACCCAAGGGCGGGGCGATGTTTTTCTTCCGCCGCTCCGCGGCTAGCCCCCTCAATTAACCAAGCCTTTCTAGGCAAAGTGCGCTATTCAAGCGGGCATCCATGACCCGTGCCCGCCTCACCACCATTCTGACGCTCGCGCTGCCGATTATCGGCGGCATGGCATCGCAAACGCTCTTCAACCTGGTCGATACCGCCATGGTCGGCCGCCTTGGCCCGGAGGCTTTGGCCGGCGTCGGGGTCGGCGGCTTCGCGAGCTTCATGTCGGTCGCCGTCGTTATGGGACTATCGGCCGGCGTCCAGGCGATGAGCTCGCGCCGCAAAGGCGAGGGCCGTCTGTCGGAAACCGCCGTGCCTCTGAATGGCGGTTTGATGATCGCGCTTGTCGTCGCGATTCCATTGTCCGCGATGCTTTTTGTGTTCACGCCCAACCTTTTTCCGCTGCTTAACGGCGATGCCGCGGTCATCGCCGCCGGTGTTCCCTATCTGCAAGCGCGCCTGATCGGCATGGCGGGCGTTGGCATGAATTTCGCGTTTCGCGGCTATTGGAACGGCATCAGCCAGTCGCGCGTCTATTTGCAGACGCTGCTTGTCATGCACGTGGTGAATATCCCGCTCAACTATGTGCTGATCTTCGGTGAATTCGGTTTTCCGGCGCTTGGCACGGCCGGCGCCGGTATCGGCACCATGGTGGCGACCTATGTCGGTTCGCTCACTTATCTATGGATTGCGTGGCGTCGCGCGCGGCCAAACGGTTTCATGACAAGGCTACCGCGGCGCGAAACCATGGTCACCATGTTGAGGCTCGCCGTGCCGTCCTCAATTCAGCAGTTCTTTTTCGCGGCCGGATTCACCGCCATGTTCTGGATCGTTGGCCAGGTCGGCACCAAAGAAGTGGCGGCGGCAAACGTTCTGATCAATCTGGTGTTGGTTGCGATTTTGCCAGGTCTGGCCCTCGGCTTGGCGGCGGCGTCTCTGGTCGGGCAATCGCTCGGTGCCGGGGATCCGCGCGCCGCGCATCGCTGGGGCTGGGACGTTGCGAAAGTGGCGGCGGTGGTCATGGGTACCCTTGGGCTACCCGCGCTGGCGTTTCCCGACCTGATATTGAGTGTGTTTTTGCATGATCCCGAAACGCTGGCGCTCGCGCGTACGCCGCTCCGCATCACCTCGGCGACAATCATTATCGAGGCGCTCGGGATGGTTCTGATGAACGCAATGGTCGGTGCCGGCGCGGCACGGACGGTGATGATTGCGTCAATCATCATTCAATGGGTGGTGTTCCTGCCCATTGCGTTTTTGGTCGGGCCTGTCCTCGGCCTTGGCTTGGTTGGTATTTGGACGTGCCAAGTGGGCTGGCGGCTGGCCCAGGCCGTCGTGTTCACCAGTCTTTGGCAACGTCGAAAGTGGGCGGAAATCCAGGTTTAGCGGCTAATCCGCCCGTTCTCGAAACGCCTTGATGGCCGCGATGACTTCTTCGTTCTCATCCGCCAGCCCGAGCGAGAAACGCAGGCATCTTGGCAAACCATAATTGTCGAGCCGGCGGGGGATAATCCCTTGCGCCAGGAGATGCTGGTACGCATTCTCCGCGCTTTGTCCGGGCTGGTCCGGGAATTCGACGAGAACGAAATTGGCGCTCGACGGATGGACCTTAAGGCCCAGGTCGGCCAATTGCTGCTCCAGCCACGGCATCCATTTTTCATTGAACGCGACGGCGCTGTCGAGAAATGCGGCATCGCCCAGTGCCGCCACACCGGCAGCTTGGGCCGGAGCGTTGATGTTGAACGGGAGACGGATGCGGTTGATCACGTCGATAACCTCGGTCGGCGCATACATCCAACCGAGTCTGAGCGCCGAGAGACCAAATATCTTCGAGAAGGTCCTGGTCATCACGACATTGTCGTGCTGGTCGACCAACTGGGCGCCGTCGGCGTAATCGTCGCGGTGCAGGTACTCCGCGTAAGCTGAGTCCAACACGAGCAAAGTGTGCGCCGGAAGACCGTCGCGCAACCGCTGCACCTCAGAGGTCGGAATATATGTGCCGGTCGGATTGTTGGGGTTAGCCAAAAAGCAGACACGTGTGTTCGGCCCGGCCCGGTTTAGCAACGCGTCCACGTCTGCCGTCAGACCGGCTTCCGGGACCTCAACCGGCGTGGCGCCATTGGCTTGGGCCGCGATCTTGTAAACCGCGAACGCGTGCTCGGTGAACAGCACCTCATCGCCCGGCCCAGCATACGCGGCGGCGAGCAAACTGATCACTTCGTCCGATCCGTTGCCGCACACAATTCTTTCGGCATCAAGCCCGTGCTGTGCCGCCAAGGCGTCGCGCAAATCGTGCGACGCGCCATCGGGATACCGGTGCAGCTCGGTCGCCAGCCTTCGGTAGGCTTCGATCGCAAGTGGGCTCGTGCCGAGCGGCGTTTCGTTCGACGACAGCTTAATCAGCCGTTTGCCGCCTTCGGCGGTCGAGCGGCCCGGAATATAGGGGGCGATATCCAGAATGCCCGGCGAAACCTTGAGGGTGCTCATGGTCGGAGTCTCAGTTAGTCAAATTCCAGTGTCCGCTGGGTCAGCGGGCTGCGCACATACCATCTATGCTGGCGGATGTCGCGTCAGATGCGCCATCATCGCCTCAAGGCCGAGCCGATAGGAATCGAGCCCGAACCCAGCAATCGAGCCAATCGCTGCGGGCGCGAGCACGGAGCGGTAACCGCGGACCTCAAGATTGCTGATGTGAACCTCGATATAGGGCAGCCCTGTGCACCCGTATATGGCGTCTCTGAGCGCATATCCGGCGTGGGTAAATCCGGCTGGGTTCATGACCAAACCATCGAGACCGTTATCCACAGATTGATACAAATGCGCGATCGCTTCGCCTTCGATGTGGCTGTAGAAAATTTCCAAATCGCATTCGAGGCGCTGCGCATGTTTGCGCAACATCTCATCAAGCTCCGCCGCGGTCGTCGTGCCGTAGATTTCCGGCTGGCGCCGGCCGAGCCATGCCATGTTGGCGCCCTGCATGAGGAGAATTTTCGGCATTCGGGGTCGTCCCTTCGCTTGTTCGGCGGCTTGGTCCCGTCGCTTCCGCTTATTCAGGCAGCCTTCGACGCAAAAGCGTCGTCCAGCGCCCTGGTTACGCGATCGATGGTTTGTTCGGCGTGGGGCAAAACTTTGCCCATGCCCATAAATCCGTGAATCGTGCCCTCATGGCAATGATAGCTGACCGGCACGCCCGCCGCCGACAGGCGGTCGGCATACTGCGCGCCTTCGTCGACCAACGGGTCGAGCCCGGCCGTGATGACTAAAGCCGGCGCCAAGTTACTCAGGTCGTCCACTAGCCCTGGTGCCGCGTAAGGCTCGCCAATCCGTGCCTCGTCCGGGAAATAGCAGCGGTTGAACCAATCGATCGCGTCCCGATCAATCGGAAACACGTCGGCAAAACGGTCGCGCGACGCGGTTTGATTAACCGGGTCGACCAGCGGATAGATCAAGGCCTGTAGCAGCAATTGGTCGTATGATTTTTCGCGCGCGTGCTGAGCCGCGATGGCCGCGAGATTACCGCCGGCGCTATCGCCTCCGATCGCGAGTCTTTTGGGATCCGCGCCGATCACTTGCGCGTTCGCAACCGCCCAATCGAGCGCCGCGACGGCATCCTCGGCCGCGGCGGGATAAGGATGCTCCGGCGCGAGCCGGTAATCGACTGCCATGACCAAGCAATCACCGCCACGGGCGAATCGTCGGCAGACGGAATCGTGACTGTCTAAATCGCCGATCACAAACCCACCGCCATGATAATAAATGAAGAGGGGCAGTGTCCCTTTGTCCGCGCTTCTTGGCGCGTAAAGCCGAACTGGGAGCGGCCCCGCGGGACCGTCAATGGTCCGGTCCTCAACCCGCGCAATGTCGATCGGGTCCAAATCGGTGCGCAGCCGCCGTTCATTGAATGTCGCCCGCGCGTCGTTCGCCGACATACCGTGCAACGGCTCCGGTTTGGCGTCCGCAACCCATTCGAGCAACGCCCGGGTCGCCGCATCCGCTTCGTCGGGAATTCTGGTCATACTCGGCCTCGCCCCTCGTGGTCCTGGATCGCCTCCATGACCGGCTGTCATAACAGATATCCGCAATTTCGTCCGGCCATGGCCTTGCGTGCGACCTGACTCAATGCCAGAACCCAAGCTTGATCATCGATTTCTACTGGATCGGAGGGGCCGTGACCTACGAAACCATACTCTACGCCGAGGACGGCCCAGTGGGCACGATCACCCTGAACCGCCCGGATGACGGCAATATGTTCACGGCCACGATGTGTCACGAAGTGCGTGATTGCATCGAGGTCATTCGGCGCGAGACCCGGACGCGGGCTGTCGTGTTGACCGGCGCGGGCGATAAGTTCTTTTGCATCGGTGGCCGCAAAGAGGGCATGGAGGAGACCAAACTTTATGCTGGCGTTTTGCCGACGCTCGAAATGTACGAAGCGATCGACAAGCTGCAAAAACCGGTGATCGCGAGCGTTAACGGCTTCGCGGTTGGCGGTGGCAACGTGCTGCAAATGGTTTGTGACCTAACGATCGCGAAAGAAAGCGCGATCTTTCGTCAGGTCGGGCCGATGATGGGATCGTTCGATGCGGGCTACGGTACGTGGTATCTGGAGGATCTCGTCGGAAAGAAAAAGGCCAAGGAGATGTGGTACGTCAATCCAAAGATTAAGGCGCGCGAGGCCCTGGAAATCGGGTTGGTAAACCGCGTCGTACCGGACGATCAATTGGCTGAGGAAACGCGAAACTTCGCGCTTGAGGTTGCCGACCGTGGCGCCGTCGCCTTGGCTTCGGTGAAAGCGGCGTTCAATGCGCGACACGGTGGCGTATCCGGACTTGCTCGGATG
>JANQOH010000216.1 GCA_028289725.1 Alphaproteobacteria bacterium | reverse complement strand
CCAGAACAACGGGTCCAACGCGGCGATCAACAATGGCAATCTCGTGGCGGCGTTCCTCGGTGAGGACAACAACGCTGATGCGAACAACGACGTGACCCTGAACGCGAATTCGAACAGCCAGTCGGCCATCGTTCAGTCTGGAGACGGGACGAGCGAGTCAGTCAGTAACTCCGAAGTTGGCACATCGGACGACACGAACGTGCTCGGCGGCAGTACGTTCGGTTCCGCGGACGGTGTGCACAGCGTGGTGCAAAACAATGGCGCCAACGCGGCCATCAACAATGGCAACAGCGTCGCCGGCATCATTGTCGATAACGCGATCACAAACGCGAACGCGGTGCTCAATGTGTCGCAATCGCAGACGGCAAAAGTGCTCGCCAATGGTGCTACCTTAGCCGGCTTCACGAGCTCCGAAATTGCCAGTGACGACAGCAACACAGCGTCGGGCACGACCTTCCGGTCGGCCAATGGCGTGGCGAGCGTGCTCCAGAACAACGGAGCCAACAGCGCCATCAACAACGGCAACACGGTTGCGATCCTGCTGAGCGACGACGCCGGTGTCGACGTAGCCGCGGGCGTTCTGGATAGCAACGTGCCGGGCGGGGCGCCTATCTCACAGCTTGCGGAAGTCGGCGGAACCTCGGGCGCAATATTGCTTGTCACAGCGTCGGAATTTGCTGGTTCGCTTGACGAGAACGAGATCACGGGCGACGCGTTCGAAAACAGCGAAGGCGTGTTCAGCGTCGGACAAAACAACGGCGCGAGCGCGGCGATCAACAATGGCAACACCGTCGCCGCAGCGATCGCTGACGCGGGCAGCGTGAATGCCAGCGGTGGCGTGACCCTCGCCGTCAATACCGACCAAACGACTCGTGTTGGGACCCCTGGATCGGACGCGACCGACTTTTTGACCAGTTCGCAGTCGGGCGGTAGCACCGACACCAATACTATGAATACGGATGCGTTCCGGGATGCGAGCGGTGTGTTCAGCGCGTTGCAGAACAATGGCGCCAACAGCGCGATCAACAATGGCAACACGGTTGCGTTGCTGCTGAGCGACAGCGCCGACGTCATCGTCAGTCCGAGTGCTTTCGAAGGCGATGTGCCGCCCAGCGGTTCGGTGTCTCAGACAGCGGAAGTCAATGCGTCCGACCCTCTGAGTGTCCGCAGCAGCGAGTTAGACACGCTCGACACGAATACCCTCACGGACCAGGCGTTCCAGGATGCCGAAGGCGTGTTCAGCGTGTTGCAGAACAACGGGCCGAACGCGGCGCTCAACAACGGCAACACCGTTGCCGCCGCGATCGCCGACGGGGGCTCGGCGGATGTTGATGCCGGCGGTGGCGTGAACTTCGACGTTGAGGCGGATCAGACAGCGAGCGTCGGCACCGCCGGCGGCGGCACTGTGGGCAGCCGTGAACTCAACTCTAGCCACGACACGAACACCATAAACGGCAATGCCTTCAACCAAGCGGCCGGTGTGTTCAGCGTGTTGCAGAACAATGGCCCGAACAGCGCCATCAATAACGGCAACACGGTCGCCGCGATCATCGGCGATTGCGATACCTGCGTTGGCGCAAATAGCTTCACCGTGAACGCAAACTTCACCGGCACGGTCGGCGCTTTGGCGACCGCGACGAACAATACGGGCAACAACACCAACGAGATCGACCTGAACGCGTTCCAGAACGCACGGGGCGTGTTCTCGGTGACGCAAAACAACGGCGCGAACGCGGCACTGTCCAACGGCAACGTTGTCGCCGCGATCATCGATCCAGGTTAGTCGGCGTATGAGGAAACCGCGTCAGCGGGCGTGACAAGAGCGAAGAGAGACAAGGGGAAACGACGTCATGAGGACATTGTTGCGAACAGGGGTATCGGCCATCGCGCTGTCACTTGCCACGTCCGGCGCCGCGTGGGCGGCAGACGAGACCTTTACCGCGGACCAGGACGCATCCGCCAGAGTTACCGGCGCGACCAGTACGCAGATCGGCACGACAAACTTGAACGACATTTCGGGCAACACCGGAGAAACGTTCACCGGGATCATGTCCATGTTGCAAAACAACGGCGCGAACAGCGTCGTGAACAACGGCAATGCGGTGTCGGCGATTATCAATACGGGCAATACGTCGTCCGATGAGAGCTTCACCACAGGCACAGGCACGGATGGGGCGACCCAAACCGCGTGGGTAACGGATTCGACCTCGGAAGAGACGACAGTAGACGACGATAACAAAATTAATACTGACGCTTTTCGGGACGCGACCGGTGTGGTCAGCGTTGCGCAAAACAACGGGTCCAACGCGGCGATCAACAACGGGAACATCGTGACCGGACTTGTGGAGTCGGGCAATTCTTCGGGTCAAAGGGTGTTTCAAGTACGCGCGCGCAACGACGCGATCGTTCTCGGCGACGGCAGCGCATCGTCCGTTGGCCAAGGGGGCGGTGCATCCGCTAGCACCAATGACAACATTGTCACGGACGATGCCTTCGAGAGTTTTTCCGGCATCGCCAGCGTGGCGCAGAACAATGGCGCCAACGCGGCGATCAACAACGGTAACGCCGTTGCCGGAATCGTGGAAATGGGGACGGTCACGCCCGGCGGCGGTGCCAACGGCGGCCCCGAACTGACCTTTAATGTCATTCTTCAGCAGACCGCATCTGTTGCAGGTAGCAGGCAAAACACGGAAGCTGATGTCGGTGACTCTGGCGCCGACCCGGCCGGCAATATCGATGTAAATACGATAACCGAAGACGCGTTCCGGGAAGCCAAGGGTATCGTCAGCGTGGCGCAAAACAACGGCGCCAACAGCGCGATCAACAACGGCAATGGCGTTGCCGGAATCGTGACCAGCGACCAAAATGTCACCGTGGACGATGTGGAACTCAACAATATCGGCATCGAAAACGCGCAAATCGCGGCTGTGGGCGGTGGGAACGCGCTAATCACAGATCCTTTGCCGGGAAACGACGACAGTGCGAACAACAACCTCGTCGACATGCAGGCCTTCCAAGACTTCAATGGCGTGGCCAGCGTGGTCCAGAACAATGGGCCGAACAGCTCGATCAACAATGGCAACTCGGTTGCCGCGATTGTGCTAGATGACGCCAATATCACAACGGACTCGAACGTTCTCGACAGTGACAGCTCGCAGAGCGCGACCGTCGTCGCCGGTGGCGGCGAAATATCGGCCTCCGCGAATCTTAGTCAGACCGACGACAACACACTGAACGGAGGCGCTTTCCAGACCTTCTCCGGTGTCAGCAGCACTGTCCAGAACAACGGCTCGAACGCGGCGGTAAACAATGGCAACATGGTGGCGGCGTTTATCGGTGAAGAGAACACCGCCAATACGCAGGACAGTCTCAGCAGGCTCAAAGCCGATGACAATAGCCAGTTCGCGGCTGTTCGCCCTGGGCCCGGGGGGCTCGTAAGCAATTTTGAATTATCGGACTCCGACGACGCGAACCTGATCGGCGGCAGCTCATTCAGTTCCGCCGAAGGCATCCATAGCGTCGCGCAGAACAATGGCGCCAACGCGGCGATCAACAATGGCAACAGTGTCGCCGCGATCATTGTCGACAGCGCTATCTCAAACGGTGATGCAATTCTCGATGTGGCGCAGTCACAGGTGGCCAGAGTGTTCGCCAATGGCGGTACCGTCAGCAACTTTGAAGACGAAGTCGACGATATCAATACGGCATCTGGTACGACCTTCGATTCGGCTGATGGCGTGGCGAGCATGTTTCAGAACAACGGAGCTAACAGTGCCATCAATAATGGCAATGCGGTCGCGGTTCTGCTGAGCGATGACACGACGGTAAACGTCGACGCGAGCACCTTGGACGGCGGCGTGCCGCTACCCGGAGGACCGGCGGTCTCTCAGATCGCGGAAGTCAACGCGAGTTCGGATGTTACAAGTGAACAAATCGTTGGGTCGGATGACCTAAATACGATCACCGATCAGGCGTTCCGGAATAGCGAAGGTGTATTCAGCGTAGGCCAAAATAACGGCGCCAACTCGGCCATCAATAACGGCAACACGGTCGCCGCGGCAATCGCCGACGAGGGCTCCGTTGATGCCAGCGAGGGCGTGGATTTCGACGTCGATGCCGAACAAACGGCGACTGTCGGCACGACCGGCACTGTCGAGAGCACCGAGTCGGTTAACAGCCAAGACGAGAACACGATAAATACCGATGCATTCCAAAACGCGGCCGGAGTGTTCAGTGTGTTGCAGAATAATGGTCCGAACAGTGCCATCAATAACGGCAACACGGTCGCCGCGATCATCGGCGATTGCCCACAGTGCACCGGCGCGAACTCGTTTAATGTGAGTTCAACCTCCACCGGTACGGTCGGTGCGTTCGCGATCGCCACGAACACAAATGTCAACAACACGAACCTGATCTCGGGTCAGGCGTTCCAGAACGGACGGGGCGTTTTCGCCGTGACGCAAAACAATGGCGCCAACGCGGCCCTGTCCAACGGCAACGTTGTCGCGGCGATTATCCAGTAATCCCGCGAACGTGCGCTAATTGGCGGGGCCCTGTAATCCCGCCATTTCGTGCCTCAGGGTAATAGGGCGGAGAGAATGACGATGAAGATGCCAAGACGATTGTTTGGTCGGCACGGCATGGTTGCTCCGATGGTCGTGCTCGGCCTTACCTTTGGGTCTAGCTTGGCCGGCGCCGATGATCTCAATCCGGTGTTTTCCACCTTGCCTCAAATGGCGGGGCCGGAAATGGCAAGTTCCACGGGTAAAGGCACCACGGTGAACTTCGACGCCACGCTGAATTTCAATGGCGAAGCAACGGATACCGTGCCGGATCTCGGGATCGCCACCGGCAATAATGTTATCGGCGACAATGCCTTCAGTGGCATGGGTTCCAGTTTCACGAACATCGTCCAAAACACCGGAAACAATGTCGTCGTGCAGAACTTGTTGGCGGTGAACATGAACATGATTGAGACGCCACCATGAGCCTGCTTGGCAACCTAGCGCGGGGATTGGCGGCCATGCGTGCTCATAGGTGGCACGTGATCGGACCGGGCAGCCTTCTGTGCGTGGCGTTGCTTGTGGTCCCTTCACCGCCAGGATACGCGGATGCCATGTGGGTGCCGGGTTTCGGCGGCAACTTCAACGTTGAAACCACCACCTATAAAGAATCGAAATTTCATCGGGTCGTGCGTCAGGAGCACGACTTTAGCTGCGGCTCAGCGTCGCTCGCGACCTTGCTGAGCTATCACTATCGCGATCCCCGCGATGAAGCCTCGGTGTTCGAGGAAATGATCGCCGAAGGCGACGCGGATCGTATCCGCGACCAGGGCTTCGCCTTACAGGATATGCAGCGGTACCTCACCCGCCATGGCTACCAATCCGGCGGTTTTCGCGCACCGCTCGACATTCTCAATCAAGCCGGCATACCGGCTATCGTTTTGATCAACACGGACGGCTACGCGCACTTCGTCGTGGTCAAGGGCGTGACCGAGAACGCCGTGTTGGTGGGAGACCCCGCGATGGGCGTCTCGTCCATGAACCGCGACGAATTCGAGAAGATCTGGAGTGGCGTCATGTTCGTCATCATCGATCATGACTCGTTAGGGCGGGAATATTTCAATCATGTTGCCGAATGGGAGCATTGGCAGGTCAAGCCGGAGGCGCCGGTCGAGGTCGCGCGCGATATGCGACACGACGTGGCCAGCTTCTTGCTGATGGCACAAGGGGTCAACCAGTTCACTCAGACGATCGGTGATCTCAACGCGCTGAATTTGTTCTGAGTCAAAGGGAGGAAGGTCGTGACGCACAGTGGAGGTAGGCTGCACGACCGGGCGCATTACGCTTTCGTCGGGGCCTTATTTGCTTGCGCTACGAGCCTCGGTTTCGCGCCCGGCGCCTTTGCCGAGTCGTTGCAACGGCCAAGCGTCGCTGAAATCTTTGCACAGCAACAAGAAATCAGCGGTTTGGAATATGAAGAGCTTCGCGGCGGCTATTATTTCAGTGCGGGCGCCGCGATCAAGTTTGGCGTTGAGTTCATCACCGAAATCAATGGGCAGACTGTGACGCCGATCGTGAACGGCGATCCGACGCTGACCACGGGCGTAATGACACTGGTCGAGAACGGTCAAGCCTTTGTCACCGCCACCAACGATTTTTCCGGCGTCATGAACGTGGTTCAGAACAGCTTGAACTCGCAGATCATTCAGAACGCGACCGTTCTGCAGATCGATCTCTTTAACGTTCAGGCCGCGCTGCGGAACGGTTCGTTCTCGTCAGAGATAAATTTTTTGGCATCACTGGGGCAATAACATAGGCGATTGGGGCATTTCCGCCCCTTTGACCGCTCAGTTCACACGAATTTGTATGAGAAGAAATTTCCATAAAAACAAAGAGCCATAAGCCAGAAATCACTCCTAAGCACGGCCGGTTACGGCGAGTGGCTGGCGATCGACGAAATATGTTTTTAGCAACCTATCGATTTCTGAAATCAGACTGGCCGCGAATGTTGCGCAGTGCCGCAGCCACCTGCCCCGCGGGTCGCCGCGCGCGCAATGGGCTGGGCGGACTCCTTGCGTCGGCCTTGCTCTTGTCGTTGGCGAGTTTCTCCCAGCACGCCATCGCTCAAGAGGCGCAAGACGAAGGCGTGTCGGACTTTGAGCGACTTCGGACGGTGCTCGATTTTCAGCAGAAGAAGCTGCTCGAACAGCAGCAGTTGTTGATCGAACAAGGCGAAGCGATCCAAGCGCAGCGAGGGGAATTGCAGGAACAACTCAAGGAAATTGCCCGACAACGCGAGCAGCTAGCCGCGCAGCAAAGACAAATTGATGAACAAGGCCGGGAGATCGCGCGGTTACGCCAAGAAGACTTGGATCAGTGGGACCGCCACCTCGAGCAACAAACGCGTCTGGACGGTCTTGACCAAGATGTTGCCGGGATACAGCAGACGGTAACACCGCTCGTACAAAGGGAGGCGCAGCAAGCTACCGCCGCGGCGGATTCGGCCGACGGTGGGCCTGCGACCGGCGAGCAGACGGCTGACGGGGCGAATGCAGGCACGGCGCGCTCCGCGCCGACCCAGGCACCGCGAAGCCCGGATACGTATGCCAGTGCGGCACCGCCACCGTCGTCGGATCGGCCGCCTGACGTCGAAATTATTCGGGATCGCGGCGGGGTCCTCACGCCGCAAGGTCGCCTTGTCGTCGAACCCTCCATTGAGTACCTGCACGACTCCAACGACCGGGTTGTCGTCGAAGGCTTTACGATCATACCGGCTCTGGTAATTGGCAGCATCGACGTCCGCAAGGTCGATCGCGACACCCTCATAGGGTCGCTGTCCGCCCGGTATGGCATCACCAGCCGATTGGAAGCCGACATCAAAGTCCCTTACGTACGCCGTGAAGACACCACGACGGCACGTGAGATCGGAACCGGTGCAAGCAGCGATATCGTAACGAAAGTGAGCGGCGACGGAATCGGGGATGTAACCTTCGGCGGCCATTATCAGATCAACGATGGCATGGGGGGCTGGCCGTTCTTTATCGGTAATCTTCGCGTCAAGGCGCCAACCGGCAAGGATCCGTTCGAAGTCGATTTCACGGAAAATGGGTTGCAGGCTGAACTCCCGACCGGCACCGGCTTTTGGGCGGTTGAACCAAGTCTGACCTTCATTAAGCCGTCAGACCCGGTGGTATGGTTTGGCAATATTAAATACTTGGCCAATTTGCCACGTGACCTTGGCGGGACCCTGGGCGATCTCGATCCTGGCGATGCGATCGGGGTGAGCGTCGGGCTGGGGTTTGGCGTCAACAGGGAAACGTCCTTCAGCCTCGGCTGGGAACAGCAAATCATTTTTGAGTCCACGCAGAACGGTACCAAGATCTCAGGATCGAGTCTTGACATCGGCACGTTTCTCCTCGGTATGACGTACCGCATCAACAACAAGACGAGCCTGAATCTCACCTTCCAAGCCGGGGTGACGGACGACGCGACCGACATGCGCGTGCAGTTGCGCGTGCCATTTTCCTTTGACCTATTTGAGTGAACGGCAGCGGACTGCTTGAGAGGGTTGGGACGATGTGTAAATTGGGACTGTTAGCCGGAGCAATCACGGGCGTTTGCATGACGGCGGTTGTCGCGCATGGCGCGGATGAACAGGGACAGTACTTTGTTAAGGGCCTGGGTAGCCTGACCTGCGAGCAGTATTTGGTGGAGATGGCGAATGCGTCTCCGACGCACGTCATGTTTCGTAGCTGGCTGAATGGGTATCTCACCGCCTACAACACATTTGTCGCCAACACGTATGACATTGCACCCGGGTCAAATGTCGAAGGACTGTCGAATGCCATGGCAAGCATTTGCCAAAACATGCCCGAAGCAATGTTCGCCTCAGGCGCCCAGGCCCTGGCAGACGCCCTCGTGCCGCAACGCCAAGTCGCCATGGCAGCCGCGGACAGTGCGACGCCTCCTTCCGGTTCGGATGAAATGAGCATAATCGACGTACAACAAGCACTTCGGGACCAAGGGTACTTTGATGGCGATGTAGACGGCCTGCTTGGCCCCGCGACCGGCGCAGCATTAGAGGCCTATCAACGCGACAAAGGCCTGAAGGTCACCGGCATGCCGGACACGCAAACCATGCGCGCCCTTTCACAATGACAACACAGGTGAGACGCCGAAACTCGACCCTGCGTAGAGATCCAGCTTGTCTGTCGAGCGTGTTTTCATGCGCTCTCGACTGGGAGTGGGTTAATACCGACCCGGTTCCGCCCTTTGTGAAATTCCACAGGCGCAACAAGGCTCTACGCAACGCAGCAAAAAGAACTGGGATCAAGAACCTCATATGGCACGGCCTGCGCCGGACCTGCGGCAATTGGAAGCTCCAATCAGGCGTGCCGATCAAAGTCGTCTCTCAATTGCTTGGCCATGCATCGATCGCGGTCACGGAACGGGCTTATACGTTCCTGAAGGTCGAACATTTGCACAAAGTTTTGGAGCACGTCCCTACGATTTCCGCTCCCGGGCATGCGGATTCTGACTAGGGGGATGAGCTGGACACTGCGGGATTTGGTAGCGGGGGCAGGATTTGTGTTTCATAGACTCATCCGCGCCGATGAGCTGGTTCCGCCGCGATACCGTGAATTCACAATAGCTAATGGCTTAAGCGGGGTTTGGGAGACTGTCGGCCGTTATCACGAGCATGAAAAAGGATCGAACGGTTCTCTTCTCGTATGGATCGGGACATCTCGCACCTCCTGTCGAGGCGACCAGCGTGCGGAATCTGGCAGGCTCGGTCGGGCTTTAGGCGACATACGCGAGATTATCGTGAGTGGAGCTCGGTTGTGAACCCCGAGTTGTTCCGAGGACCGTGCGACTGCACAAGCGACCGCGCTCAACTAACGGTTTTCGACGGCCCCGACAATTTGGCGTGGCGGTTGATTTCCTTCATACTGCGCGAGTGTCAATGGGCCGCTAAACAAGCGGGAGAAGATGTGTCCGTAAAGGAGCATATGCACCGGCTGATGTCCGAGATCGGGCCGTTGCTCGAGCTTGGGGCGGTGATCGAGTCCGACGACGGCGACGGTTGGATCCTCGCGATCGATGAAGACGACGGCGTCCTGGTCGAGCTCGACGAAGCGGAAGGGCGGATTCTCCTTTCCGCCGAAGCGGGCCTGCCCGACGACGAAGCCCGGGCGCAGCTTTGCGAGACACTTCTGGTTTACAACGCACAGTGGTCCGCGAGCGGCGGTGTCCGCATGGCGCTCGATGAGCCAGGCGGCGGCGTCGTTCAAATGTTGGAGCTGTCCGCCGCCGAGCTGGATGCGGCGAGGCTGTCACAGGTGTTCGTCGCCTTCCTCGAGACTCTCTCGGGGTGGCGCACGGTAGTCGCCGAAGGCCCCGGCGGCGGGGACGGCTTGGATGCCTCTGCGGCCGATAGCGGCATCCGGGTCTAAGCGAGGCGCGACTGGAAACGGCGGGAGGCTGTCATATGAGGGACGCTAGAGTAGGAGCGCAGGGCACCACCTTCTCGCAACTGTACAGCGAGATAAAGGTTGCCCGTGGCGTCGAGCGTTTGAAGGGCAGCAAGGCCCTCTACCTGAAAGACGGCAACGCCGACTATGCGATCTTCAGCGCCACGAAATTCCGGGCCGGACGAGCCGGCCGTAAGGCTTCAGCTTTTGTATACGACACGATCAAAACCGAGTACGGCGCCGAAGTCGCAAAGAGCGTCTTTAGACGGGTCATGGGCCGAGAAGAGGCGAACCACCCGAAGATTAGTCTCGACCAGCTGCGCACCTTGAAAAATGTGCTCCGCTACAAGCGCAAGCTGCGACAGCACCGCGAAGATGGGATAAAGCCCGCCACGTTTTCGAAGATGCGGGAGGAACTCGCGGATCACAAAGAGAAAAGAGAGGCGCAAGGCAAGGGAGAGTTTAAGCCCGGCAAGCATCTGCGGTTCACCGACAAACACGGCCTCTACATTCACACGAAATGGAGCTCCGGGTTTAAGAACCGGTTCGGTCTTCAGACGTCGCGGCGGGACAAGCGCGCCGCCGCCGGTGCGGTGGTCTGGAGGGCAGTCGCCAATGAGTACGGCGAAGATGTCGCCGATGGCATCTTTGAGAGCGTTTGGGGGAAGGATGAGTTCAAGACCCGTGGCCCAGAGAGCGGGATAGACCTGACCGTCAAGAACTTTGAGGACATCGAACAGGCGGTCGAGAAGTTCGACAAGGCTAGGAAAACTCTGGACAATATGCCCCTAAAGGCAGCGGCTTCGCCTCTCGATGTGGCGGCCGCCCTCTTCGGTCCAAAGGATCGCGGCGACACCAAGGCCGCGCTCGAGCGGCTGGGAGAGGTCCTGTCAGACGAAGTCGTTCAAATATTGCGTCAGCGGCCGCCGGCACTGCTAGCGTATATGAGCCGTACGGATCGGGTCTATTCCCTGCTCGAGCGCACAGCCGGAAGGAATTGTGCCGATAAGGCCTGGCGGGGGATTTTCAGGAGTGATGGCCCCAGCGGCACGACGCTCACCGCCAACCAGATCCACAGACTGCGCGTGACGGCGCAAAACTTTCAGGCCAAGGAATTTCTGACCACCATGAAACCCGAGCAAGGGGCCTCGCCGCTCGATGCGGCAGCCGCCCTTTTCGGACGGAAGGGAGACGGCGACACCAAGGCCGCGCTCAAGCGGCTGGAGAAGGTCCTGCCAAACGAAGTCGTTCGAACCTTGGGTCAGCAGCCGAAGGATTTGGTCGCGTATATGAGCCGTGAGGACCTGATCTTTTCTCTGCTCGCGCGCTCAGCCGGCGACAAGGTCGCGAAGGAGGCCTGGCACGAGGTTTTCGGCAGCCAGGGGCCGAAAAGCAACACGCTCAGGGCGCGGGACATCCTCAAACTGCGCATGGCGGTGCAGATGCGAACTGACTATTCCGAAGCCGCGCGGCTTCTGCAGGACATGACCCGCACGGACAAGGCCTCGCCGCTCGATGTGGCGGCCGTCCTCTTCGGACGGAAAAGAGACGGCGACACCGAGGCCGCGCTCAGCCGGCTGAAAAAGGTCCTGCCAAAAGAAGTCGTTCAAACCTTGGGTCAGCAGCCGAAGACTTTGGTCACGTATATGAGCCATAAGAACCGGATCTATTCTCTGCTCGTGCGCTCATCCGACAGCAGGATTGCCGCGGGGGCCTGGTACGACGTCTTTGGCGGCGGGGAGCCGAAAGGCAAGACGCTCAATGCGCAGGACATCCTCAAACTGCGTACAAAGGTGCAAACTTGAACTGAGTTTTCCGACGCCCAAAAACATCTAGATTCCATGAAAAGTTCGACAAAGTTTCCGCCCTTCGACGTGGTGATCGCTCTCTTCGGACCACAAGGAGGCGGCGACAGCTGGAGCCCGTCATATGAGGGACGCTAGAGTAGGAACGTCCGGCACCACCTTCTCGCAACTGTACACCGAGATAAAGGATGCCCGTCGCGTCGACCGTTTGGAGGGCAGCAAGGTCCTCTACCTGAAAGACGGCAACGCCGAGGCCGCGTTCTTCAGCGCCACGAAGTTCTGGGCCGGCCGAGCCGGCCGCAAGGCCTCGGGCTTTATATACGGCACGATCCAAACCGAGTACGGCGACAAAGTCGCAAAGCGCGTCTTTAGGCAGGTCATGGGCCAAGCGCCGCCGGGGTATCGGGACGAATTCCGGAAGATTAGTCTCGACAAGCTGCGCGCCTTGAAGAATG
>JANQOH010000207.1 GCA_028289725.1 Alphaproteobacteria bacterium | reverse complement strand
GCTGACGCGCCCGACCGATCTGATACCGCTGCTTCGCCTGGGCTTTGACAGCCGCGCGGCCTACGCGACCTTACGCCGCGTCCTCACGCGCACCGGCGCGTTGACCGGCAGCCCCGTCATCGCCGGAATCCGCGTGCGCCGCTGACAAGAAGTCCGACACATTCGTGTCGAAGACATACTCGGCCGGCCGCGCTTTCGATAGGTCGATCTCAGGCGCCATCGGCCCCTCCGTGCGCACACCGCGCAGCCGCACCCACAAGGCGCGCAGTGGATGCGCCATGGACTCATTGGCGGCGGTCGGCTCATAGCCACAATGCACCATGCAGTCGGCGCATTTTTCGTACCGGCCGGTGCCGTAGCTGTCCCAATCGGTCTCTTCCATCAACTCGGCAAAGCTGCCGACATAGCCTTCACCAAGCAAATAGCACGGCCGCTGCCAGCCGAAGACGTTGCGGGTCGGATTGCCCCACGGCGTGCATTCGAAGCTCTGGTTGCCGGCAAGAAAATCCAAAAACATGCCGGACTGGCTGAACTTCCACTTGCGACCGCGGCCCATGCGCAGCACGTCGCGGAACAGGTTCTTTGTGCGCTCGCGGCTGAGGAAATGCTCTTGGTCCGCCGCCCGCTCATACGCATAGCCGGGCGAAATCGTGACGCCCTCGACGCCGAGATCGGTCGCGAAGTCGAAGAACTCCGCCAGCCGTTCGGCGTCATGACCGTCGAACACAGTGCAGTTGATGTTGACGCGGAAGCCCTTGTCCCGCGCGTACTTGATCGCATCGACAGCGCGGTCGAACACACCGTCTTGGCAAACCGCCTTGTCGTGTTCCTCACGCAGGCCGTCGAGATGAACCGAGAACGTCAGGAACTGGCTGGGCGTAAAAAGCTCAAGCTTCTTTTTCAGAAGCAAGGCATTGGTGCACAAATAGACATACTTTTTGCGCGCCACGATGCCGGCCACAACCTCACCGATTTCCTTGTGCAATAAGGGCTCGCCGCCGGGGATCGAGACCACCGGCGCGCCACATTCGTCGACCGCCTTGAGGCATTCGTCAACACTCAGACGCCGATTGAGAATTTCGTCCGGGTAATCGATCTTGCCGCAACCGGCGCACGCCAGGTTGCAGCGGAACAAGGGTTCCAGCATGAGGACCAGCGGATACCGTTTCCGGCCCATCAGTTTTTGCTTGATGATGTAGGCGCCGATGCGCGCCGCTTGCTGCATTGGGACAGCCACGTGGCCTCTCTTTCACTCTTTCGCGCGGCGTTGCTTCGCCGGCACAGTCTCGAACCTAGGACGCTTCGGCGAGCAATGCCTCTGGCAGCTTAAACTGCACTTTTTCGATCACGCCTTCCAGCGCCTCAACCTCGACGTCCTCCAATTGGCGGAGCCGGTCGATCACTTCCTGCACCAACTGCTCCGGCGCCGACGCACCCGCGGTGATACCGACGGTCGTCACGCCTTCCAGCCACTGCGTCTGAATGCTGTCCGCATCGGCGATCAAATAGCTCGGAACGTTCATTTCCTCGCCGATTTCGCGCAGACGATTTGAGTTGGAACTATTTTCCGCGCCGACCACCAGAAGCAGCTCGACAACACCGGCCAAATCGCGGACGGCGGTTTGGCGATTTTGCGTGGCATAGCAAATGTCGCGGAGCGACGGACCGGCGATCGACGGGAAACGTTGTTTCAACGCCTCGATAACATCGCGCGTGTCGTCAACGCTCAGGGTCGTCTGGGTTACGTATGCGACCTTTTCCGGGTCGCTCACCGTGAGCTGCGCGACATCCTCGACGGTCGACACCAACAACACGCCACCCGGCACGCGCCCGCTGGTGCCTTCGACCTCCGGATGCCCTTTGTGGCCAATTAGAATCACCTGGCGGCCGTGCCGCGCATAACGCTGCGCTTCGTGGTGCACTTTGGCGACCAGCGGACAAGTCGCGTCAATCACGGGAAGATCGCGCGCCTCGGCCGCATTCTCGATCTTCTGAGAGACGCCATGCGCGCTGAAAACTGTGACCGCGCCATCCGGCACTTCGTCCAATTCCTCGACGAAGATCGCGCCCTTGTCACGCAGTTCGTCCACCACGCGCTTATTGTGCACGATCTCGTGCCGCACATAGACCGGCGGCCCATAGCGGTCGAGCGCGCGTTCGACGATCTCTATCGCGCGTTCCACCCCGGCACAAAAGCCGCGGGGCTGAGCAAGGATTACCCGCATCCGTATCGCTTTCCTGAATTCGGACCTTTTGGCACCGGAATATTGCGCCGCACACGAAATTCAATGTACCCAATCAGGCCCATTGCGCCAATACATATGCCCGTGATCACGGTAATTTACGTCAAAGCGTGGCAAAAGAGTCTAACCGCCAAATCGCCGATTTCGTAAGGTTCGGAACATGAAGCAGCTCCTTGTGACGTTTTTGGTCGTTCTGGTGATGTTATTTGGCCACGGGACTGCGGTTTCGCAAGAATCCCACGCGCATATCGGACACGTCATGAGCGGGTGGTCCGATACCCCGGATGGGGCCGGTTTGTTGCCGACCGCCCAGCAGGAAGCGGCCATCGCCCTTGAGCACGCCCAACTTGCAATGACGCAGACGCATGATTTGGACTGGATTAGGCAGCAGAGCGTGGCGGTTTCGCATGCTCTCGATCCCTTGACGGCGGATGGCGGACCGGGGCTCGGCTACGGCTTGGAACAAGCCGCGCTTGCGGTGACCGCGCACGTCAATATGGCTGCCGGTGCGGGCGATGCATCCGACAATGTGAAACGCCATGCCGAACATGTTGGGGCCAGCATGCGCAATGTCGCGACTTGGTCCAGCGAAGCCATGCGCCTCATCCGCCAAATCAGATCGAACGACAACACAAAACACGCGAGCATCATGGCCGGGAATGTTCAGCACCTGCTCCGTTGTGTGCTGAATGGGTGTGATGCCAATTCAGATGGCACCATCGACTGGGGGCCGGGCGAAGGCGGCTTGGAACAAGCGCACCAACACATGACGCTGATGATGCAAGGCGAAGGCATGATCGAATGATCCCCGGGCTGACTCCACACGGATTGGGTGACCGCCGATGTTCAATATCCTAAAGCGCCGCGTACACGTCACGTTCGTCGACGACGCTAAGAACGAAACCCTCGGCGAGGGAAAATTCGAGCTGTCCGATCTTCCGGACAGTTTTCTCGAGAGCACCACACTGGACGTCGGCGACGAGAATTGGAGCGTGGTTCAAGCGGACCCGCCACTCAAAGAGAAATTTGCCAAGTCGAAGAAGTTGACCGTCCGCTTGCGCCGGATCGAACAGGTGAGCACGGAAACTTTGCTCTACTCACTGCCGACCATCGCCGATCCGCTGCCCGCTTCGCAGGGCCGGATCGCGGATGACTCCGAAATGGTCATCGCCGAAGACGATTGGCGCCAAATCGAATGCGTCTCGAAGCAACTCGAAGACTGTATCCGGGAAGAGATGGCCGATATTGGCACGATCCTTCGCGATGCACGCGAAAGCGTCGGCTTCACAAAGATCCACGTCCGGAAGAGAATACCGCAGCCCCTTCTCGGCGCGACCTTGCCGCGTTCGTACCTCGAAGGTCAGTTTGGCCCGGCTTCGGCAGCCGTGCGGTTTCATGGCTCGGGCGCACGCATATCAGATGCATTCTGCCACGACGTCGGCGATCATTGGCTGCTCTATGGGACCACGCAAAAAGATCAAGCCATCACCCTGGCGCTCGCACCGTCCGCACATACCAACGGCGCTCTGGCCACGCCATTGCGCCACCTGTGCGATACCCATTCCCTGCTGCTCGTCGACTGGTGTGGATGCCGCTTCGGCGCGCCGGGTTCGGATGACTTTGCGGCCATTCTGCGATCGGGGTTGGAAGAGACGGCGCGCTGAGTTCGGCGCGGCTCGACTTAGAATACCGGACCGGCTCGTCTTGAACCGCGGGCGGGCCTGCCGGATTATTTGGGGGGAACAAACACGTGCCTAGTTTGGACGGACGTGTCGCCATTGTGTCCGGAGCGGCGAAAGGCATTGGCGCCGAGACCGCCAAAGCGCTTGCCGGTGAAGGCGCGATCGTCGTGATTACCGATCGCCTAGCGGCCGAAGGCGAAGCGGCCGCAGCGGCCATTCGCGAGTCCGGCAACGCAGCGCATTTCATGCCTCATGACGTGACTTCGGAAGCGGACTGGACGCGCGTCGTTGATGACACTGTGTCCCGGTTCGGCGGCTTGCACATCCTGGTCAACAATGCGGGCGTGTTCGTGGAACAGGCGATTGAGACAATGAGTCTCGATCAGTGGCGTTGGCTCTCGTCGGTAAACCTCGACGGCGTGTTCCTCGGCACCAAACACGGCATTCGCGCCATGAAGGCCGCTTGCCCGGCTGATGGTCCCGCAGGCTCGATCATCAACCTTTCATCGGTCGCCGGCATCGTCGGGTCACCGATGAGTTCGGCCTATAGCATGTCCAAAGGTGGCGTCCGGTCGTTCACGAAGTCGATCGCGCTCGAATGCGCGCATCTTGGCTATAACATTCGGGTCAACTCGGTTCACCCAGGCATTATCGAAACCGACATGATGGGTCAGGTCGCTGAAAAATTTAAGAATATGAGCGACGGCGGCGATTACGACGCGGCTTGGGAAGCACTGACCAAACTGCAGCCGATCGGCCGGAAAGGCCGTGCGGAAGAGATCGCGCGCGGCATTGTCTTCCTCGCTTCAAACGAGTCGTCGCTGATGACCGGCGCAGAGCTCGTTTTGGACGGTGGGTTGACAGCACGTTAGGCGCGCCAAATTGGCGCGAAGGATAGCTTGCTATGCTTTCCGCTGATCATGGCACAAACCAACCTATCCGCACACGGCGCTCCAACAAGCCGCGTGCGTTTAGATCGTAACCACGTCCAGACGATCGCAAATGCGATCTTTTCCGACCTTGTAGCGCCCCACTACCCTCGCGAAGAAAGTGCTTCTTCGTAAGGGCCCGTCGAAAGTGTCTTTAAGCGGACTGCAGATTATCGGCGAAAGTACGCCCGCGATCGGACGCAATTTCGTACGAAATCTTCTGACCCTCGTTCAGGCTTTCCATGCCCGCGCGCTGCACCGCGCTTATGTGAACGAAGACGTCTTTTCCACCCTCATCGGGTTCGATGAACCCAAAACCCTTTGTCGGGTTGAACCACTTAACAGTACCGGTAGCCATACTGGCCTCCTTCGGGGGACACCTCCACAACCCGCCATTGCGGCGGGTCATTGCTCTGCCAATGCATCCGGAACCCGTGACTAATCCGATCGCGCCAGCCGAGCGAGTCGTCTTTGGAAGTCCGGCCAAATGGTGATTGGCGAAAAAAAGCTTGAGCGTGAACGGTCCGCGAGTCAAGTGTGACAACGCCACACTTTGTTAAGCGCGCAGCTCTTTCTTGAGAATTTTACCCGTCGCGTTCATCGGCAATGCATCGCGCACTTCAACAATGCGCGGATATTTGTATGCGGCCAAATGTTGTTTTGACCATTCAATCAACGCATCCGTGTCAATTTCTTGGTCGGGCTTTGGTACGACAAACGCTTTGATTTCCTCACCATATTGATCATCGGGCACGCCGATGACCGCGGCGAGCGAAACATTGGGATGGGTCACCAAGACTTCTTCCAATTCGCGCGGATACACGTTGAAACCGCCGCGAATTATCATGTCCTTTACACGGTCGACAATGAACAGATAGCCGTCTTCATCGAAGTGCGCG
>JANQOH010000198.1 GCA_028289725.1 Alphaproteobacteria bacterium | reverse complement strand
GGAGTTCTAGGTCCCATAAAATAAGCAGCCCCGCGCCGTCGCCGGACAAGGCGCGTTTTCCATCTTCCGAAACAGCGACACAGGTCACAAATTCCGAGTGTCCATCCAATTTCGCGAGTTGCTTGCCGGATCGGAGATCCCAGAGACGGAGCGTACGGTCGGTACTTGCGGACACGGCGTGCACGCCATCCGGCAGAAAAGCGACGTCGTTGACACTGTTGTTGTGGCCCTTGAGCACGGCCAACTCCGCGCCGGAGGCCGGGTTCCACAAGCGAATGGTGCGGTCATACCCGGCGGACAGGACGCGCGATCCGTCGGGGGAAAAGCGCGCCGCCATCACATTGGCCGTGTGCCCTTCGAACGTGGCCGTGGGCCGCCGCTTGGCAAGGTCCCAGAGCTTTAAAGTGTAGTCCCAGCTCGCAGTAACGAGGCGTGTGCCATCGGGCGAGAAATCGACGCTGTAGACGGCGCCCTTGTGGCCTTCCATCACGTCAATCAAGTCGCCTGAGTTTGGCCGCCAAAGCCGAACGGTCCCGTCCCAACTGGCGGACGCGGCGATGCTGCCGTCCGGTGAAAAGGCAACGTCATTCACGCTTTGATCATGCCCATCAAAGCTGCGGATCTCGGTGCCCGTTGTCAGGTCCCACAGCGCGATGCTGGTGTCCCAACTGGCGGACAGTGCCGTGCGGCCATCGGGGGCAAAGTCGACGGAATTGACGAAGCTGCCATGGCCATTCATCGCTGCGTCCGTGACGCCGCTGCTAACAAGGAACGACAGAATAAAAAGGGCCACCGCGGCGCGGCGGCGCCTAAAAGGGCCAAAATTAAACGCGCTTCGAATTTGGATTCGCGTGCCCATGGCACCGCAGTGTGTCAGCCGACGCCGGCCTTGGCCAGCGCGGCGGCGAGGGCAGGAGCCTCTAATTCTGTCTCGTAGAAAATCCGATAGAACTTTTGAGCGTCTGCCATGAGATCGCCACCATAGGCGTCGCCATGAAATAGGCGGGCCAGCCAGGCCAAGCCGATAATCCGGTTCAAGGATGGCGGATAATCGAGCCAAGAGAGGATCGGTGCCGGTGCCAAATACACGCGTCCATCCCGCACCGCCTCGACATCGCGCCATACGTCGAGTGTGGCCGCATTCGCGTGGAAAGCGGGGTCAATCGTTAAGACTAAATCCGGATCCCAGGTCGCCACGTCGCGCGGGTCGACTCGCACTCGCCCGCCACTTCCCCGTTCGACTTCGGCGACATTTTTTGCGCCGAGAAGGTCCAGCGCTTCCAAGTGAATTGAGCCGCGCCGGACGGTTTTGTCGCCCGCAGGGCCAATTGCGTAATGCACGCTCGGCGTGCTGTCGCTGTGCGCGCATGCGGCGCTGACGTTGGTCCAGATCCGTCCCCATTCATTATCGAGTTCTACAGCCCGCAGTTCAGCGTCGAAGATACGGCCGAGCAGGGCAAGCGCATCGCTGGTATTGCTCAGATGTCCGTCGACGATCGCGACCGGCACACCGGTCTCGGTTTGAAGGCGATCCGCGAAATTGACGAACGCGGTTGCGCAACTACCATAGTCCAAAATCAGGTCTGGTTCGGCTGCGCGGACCGCGCGCACCGACTTTTCCAAATCGTAAGGTGTCAGGCGCGGCGCGGCGGGGATCTCTGCCGTGATCGGCGGCGCTTGCCCGGGAATCGGTTCGGGCCAACCGAGCAACCGATCGCGCGCAATGCAAAATATGGCCGCGGCGGCAGGATTGCCGGTCGGCAAAACGCGTCGCGCCTGTCCCGGAACCGGGACGTCGCGCCCCGCCGCGTCTCGGATGACCCTTATGTCATGCATAGGCCGGTGCCACGGCACAGTTCGTCCAAACCGGAATATTCAAGGCACCGGCGCGGTGACTTACGAACGCGCCGTCACGTCGAAATGGGCAACGCCATCGCGTTCGATGCGCGGGACCAACGCGGTTTCCCACTCAAGATAGGACAGCATGGCTTTTTCGATTTCGGGTTCGGGATAGTCGTAGGGCAGCAAATGAACATCATCCTGATCGCCGATCATCTGGCTGTCGCCTTTCTGGAGCGGCAGATCCGCAGCAACCCAGGCGTCGGTGCCCCCAGCCAGCACCTTGACCGGGCACCGAATATGTTGGCCGATTTCCGGTGCGGCGAGGTGTGCCACGATCCCGTCGTGCGATGTGAGGACGAGCATTTCGGTTTCCGGCATGTGCTGAATGGCATCGGGCAACTGACGGCGCGTGGTCCACCAGGCGCCTTCAATATGGCCGCGTTTGAAATGCTGGCTGTCGGTGAGGTCAATCAGTGTCATATCGCGGCCGGGAAGCATGCCGACGAGGCGCATGACCGCGATCTCGAATGCGGCGCGGGCGTCGGAAAGACCGAGAACCGCCCGTTGCTCCGGTCCGGATTCCAACGCGGCTTTAGCCAATCCGTCCGCGAGGACATACACGTTGCGCCGCCCCATTTGAATCAACCAGGACGCGGTCATGGTTGCGCGGACGCCATCATCGTCGATGACGACGATACGCGCGTTGTTGGCCGGCACGTAGCTGTCGGTCGATTGGACGAGTTGGCCGCCGGGCGTGTGACGCGATCCGGGCAGGTGTCCGGCCTCATATTCTTCGGCGGTACGAACATCACAGAGATAAAGCGTTTGCGTTTCCGCCTCGTCGCGAAACTTCGCCATTGTTTGCGCATCGATCGACGGTACTCCGTAACGGCTGCCAACTTGAGCTGCCGCGTCTTGGGCCCACGCACGCGCGCCCGAGCTTGGGTCTGAGGCCACCCGGTCTTGACCATGTTCGAGCGTGTGTCCGGCGAGCGTCCATCCCATGGTTCCGTTTTCGAGTGCCACGACTTTGTTGGGCACGCCGGCATTGATCAGTGATTGGGCGCCGATGATGCTGCGCGTCCGTCCGGCGCAGTTCACGACGACGAGCGTGTCCGGGTTCGGGGCCAGATCGTTGATCCGGTGCACAAGTTCGGCGCCCGGCACATTAACGCCACCTGGGATATTCATGCGCCGATATTCTCTGAACGGGCGGCTATCGAGGATCACCATGTCGGAGTTCTGCCGCTTCAGGTCGACCAGTTCGTCTGCTGTGTTGCGCGGCGTGTCACACTCGGCTTCGACGAATTCACCGAACGCTTTGCTCGGCACGTAAACGCCGTCGAACACTTCTTCGTTCGCGGCGCGCCATCCCGCCATTCCGCCTTCAAGCACGCGCACGTCGGTATACCCAAACTCAACGAGCCGGTCCGCGGCGTCGGTGGCGCGGGTGTCATCGTCGCCTTCATCGACCAGAACCACCGTGGCGCCACGACGCGGCACCAGTCGGTCAATGTCGAGCTCTAGTCGCCCGATCGGCGCGCTTGCGGCATACAACAGGTGGCCGGTGCCATAAGTCCCGCGCTCCCGCACATCCAAGACCGCGACCTCTTCGGTCTCGGAACGCAATAATTGCTTGAGCGCCGCGGGCGCAAGGCCGGCGGTCATCGGGACTCTCCCATCTGATCAGGTCCTATTCTTTAAGCCAGGACGATATTGGGTTGGGCCGGAAACACCTTGTAGGTCCCATCCTTCAAATTGAACATTTTGCGTTCCGGCAAATGCGCGATCGAACGGCCATAGAGATGGAAGTTCAGCGTCGGTCGATCCGTGACGCAATGAATGCTGTGGATGTCATCGGGCATCAACGCGACGCCGGTGCCGGCGGACACAGTTGATTGCGTGGTCTCCTGCACCTGCGCATGGCCTGCGGTCGAGCCGTCATCAAGCCGCTCATAGAACTTGTTCAGTTCTTCACCCTCGATACCCGTGATCACGGCCCAGGTCGTGTGATCGTGGGGCGGCGACATGTTGCCGGCGAGCTCGGAAACCGCGAAGAGCGCGAACGAATGATCGTTGTCTTCGGCGAGCTGATAGATCGTGCTGTGCTCACCGTCATGCTCGCCACGCACCGGAAAGCGGTCGAAGGAGAACAGGTCCGTGCGCTCGGAAAGTTTCAGCAGGCGCGCTTTTACTTTGTCCAGCGCCGCCCGGGTGACACCGTCCGCACTGATAATCGATTTCACGTCGTCAAGGCAGACCGTGATTTCGCGATGATGGTCGTCTGTCAGAAGGCTTTCGTCCAGGCTGGTGACGGGCATGGCAACGGCTCCACCGGGTTGGGACAAGGGCAGGGGACATTTATACCGGTGTCAGGCAGTCGGCGGCAAGCCATTGGCATCACAAACCATTGGCGCCAATCAATTTTTTTGACGTTTTACTCCGCAGGGACGGACTTGGGATCGGACGGCGCGGTCTGATCTTCGGCGGTCAGCTTTTCGACCCAAAGGCTATGGTGTTCGCGCGCCCAAGTTTCATCGACATAGCCCGACCACATGGCATCGATGGCGCCTTCCATGCCGATCGTACCGATGTAGATATGCGCGATGATGAGAGCGATCAGCACCAAGGACGCACCGGTGTGCACGAGCTGGCTGAGTTGCATGCCCTGTACCGTGGCGTCGAATGTGAACGGATAAATCAGGCTAAGCCCGGTATAGCTGATCACCGCGCCGACGATAATCACGGCAGCAAAAACGATTTTCTGACCGGCGTTGAACTTGTCCGCCGGCGGATGGTCCTTGCCGAACATGCCGCCGCCGCGCGCCAACCAGCGGATGTCGTTGGCGGATGGGATATTGTGGCGGATCCACATGAGAAGCATCACCACCAGGCACGCGATGAAAACGAAACCGAGATAGTTAT
>JANQOH010000186.1 GCA_028289725.1 Alphaproteobacteria bacterium | reverse complement strand
CGGTGATGTAGACATTGCCGCCATCGTCGATGGTGATGCCGCCGCTGGGCGGCTTGTCGCCAAAGCGTTCGACGCGGTCGCCCAGCGCATCCTCGGATAGAGACACGTCGAGCAGATCAGCCGTGCGCACGCGGTAAAGCGAGGTGCCGCTCATCGGCCCGTAATAGAGCCATTCATTCGCGCTATCGATGGTGATCGGATTGACCCCCAAGCGCGGATCCAGCATCGAGCCGTCGGGCATCGGCACGCGCAGACGCTGGCCATCGATCACGATTGGTACGTCCTCGGGCATCACGCTCGCATGGTTTTCGAGCACGGTGCGCGTAAGACCGGTGGCTAGATCGACGATTTGGATCGACGGACGCTGATCACGGCTGGGATTGGCGATGAAAATCGCCCCATGATCGAGGTCGACGGCGAGGTCGTTGAGATAAGGCTTCTCCGAGATCACCGGGCCGGGCACATGGATAACGCGCGCCAAACTGTCGGACGCGGTATCCCACGCAACGATCTTCGGCACCGCGCCGGCGCCCACCGCGTTATCGAGCAACCAGACCAAGCCATTCCGATCCGCGCGTACGCCGAGCACGGAATGGAGGCCGATCATTGTGCCGTCCGCGGGCGGGACGTTCCAGGCGGCGTTGGGAAAGGGCGTCAGGACGCCGTCCGTGCCGACTTCAACCACGCGGAGGTCGCGGCCGTAAATCTGATGCACACTGACGATCACCCGGCCGTCCGACAGCACGGCGATGTTGCCGGGCGGCTCCGCAAGCTGCGCGAATACCTCCAGTTCCACAGCCTGGGCGATTGGAAGGCCCGCGACCGTGAAGACAAACGCGGCCATGACGGCGCGCATCGCCGCTTTGACCGATCCGATCTTGTCCGTCCGCGTCCGATATCCGGCAACGGGTGTTAGGTACGCCACCATTCAATTCCTTGTTTCAAATGTGAGGGCGAGATATGGCTATACGGCACTATACGCAAGTACGCACATTTTTGTGCGGTAGGTACATTTTGTATCCTGTGGAGGAACAATGAGATTTGATCGTTACGACTGTTCGCGGGGTTGCCCCGTCGAGGCAGCGCTCGAGCGCATTGGCGGCAAATGGAAGGGCGTTGCGCTGTACCATTTGCTCGACGGTGCGAAGCGCTACAACGAACTCAAACGCAATGTCGGGAATGTCACCCAGCGCATGCTGACCAAGCAGCTGCGAGAGTTGGAACAGGACGGCCTGATCATCCGGACGGTCTTTCCCGTCGTGCCGCCCCACGTCGAATACAGCCTGAGCAACAAAGGGCGGACATTGGAGCCGATCCTGTTGGCCTTGCGTGATTGGGGCGAAAGCTACGCTTGAGCCGTCGGCACCAATTTTTTATCCATAGTACACTATCGAATTAACGGTCTGCCTGATGCTCGTTTTGCTGATCGCGGGACGACCCGGAATTCACAAACGCCCGATCAGAAGGAATCCTTGAGCTCTTTATTGCGCGTGGCATAGCGCAGGATCATGGTTGGCAACGCGGTCAAGCCATAGGCATGGTTCGCGTTTTCAGCCGCATCCGCCACGCGGCAAGTTCCGCCACCGGCATCATTGAGGCGGCATTTCGGATCGTCTGCGGCGATGCCGAAATGGTCCCGCATTGCGCCGATTTCGCCATTGGTGTCAAACCTCTCTTGCGGGCGATTGAACGTCTCGGAGATGTTGACCAAACGGTCGCCGGTCCGCGCGCGTGACAGTGAAATTTCCGACCGTCCCTCGGGGGCGCTGAAATCGCCGAGCACCAGGTTCAAACCGCCCGTATCCCACTGCTCGAACGTCGTGATGTCGCCGGCGCGATAGCCTTTCGCGATCAGGTGGTCGAAGGCTTCCTTCGGCGTCATCGCCAAGGTCACGCCTTGGACCGGCATGGTCTCAATCAAACCGGGATCGCGGACGATTTCCGCCGCGCGTGCCGACGCTGCGGCGAGCAGAATGAAAGTCGTTACCAAAAGAATGCGTGTCGCCAATTTCATTGCGTGGGTCCCATCGATTGCGCAGAAAAGTACCGGTGATAGTATTGAAATTGCTACGCAATTCCTACCAAGCCTTTTCGCCAAAAATGGATGAGAGCCGCGATGAAAGCCTTTGCGATTTGTGTGTCGACCTTAGTAATTTTTTTCACGGTGAACGCGCAAGCCGGCGAAATTTTGTCGCCGTTCGCGGGCAGCGATACGGTGGGCGCTTACCAAACCGATTTCGTCAAATTTCATTATCTGGTTGAGAAAGGCGATGCAGTGGAGACGGCCTTGCAGGAAGGGCGCCTGACCAGCCGCATCTATATGCGGCCCGCTGAAAAGAGCAATTACGAGGTTTTCAAAAGCTACGAAATGGAACTCGCCGCCGCCGGTTTCGACATGCTGGCGGTTCTCGACAATGTGTCGAAGGCCGAGCTGCTCGCGCGCGCCGCGAACGGCAAGGAGGGGAACAACTTCCTGCAGCGTGCCTATACGCATGACGGCAAATCGGTCGGGGTCGGTGTCAAAGGCGCGGTATCCACGCAAGGGCAGGAATACATCGCCGCGCGCAAGACGATCGATCAGACCGACGTGGTGATCGTGGTGAACACGAGCCGCAACGGCCATTACGTGATTGAGCAGTTCGAAACCGCGGCCATGGAGCTGGGCACCGTGGCGCTCACGCTTGATGCCTTGAACGACCAGTTGGCGAACGAAGGCCGCATCGCGATTTACGGCATTCATTTCGACACCGGCAGCGCGGTGATCAAACCCGAGTCCGCCGAAACGGTCGCGACGATCGTGCAATATCTGCAGGACAATCCGGATCGGGTGTTCTACGTGGTCGGCCACACCGATGATCAAGGGGGGCTGGCCGAAAACATGACCTTGTCGGATGCGCGCGCCAAAGCGGTCGTCGCTGCTGTAACCGGGGCACTGCCCGACGCGGAGGCGCGCCTCATCGCACGCGGGGTCGGACCGTTATCGCCAGTCGCCACCAATGGTGCTGCAGACGGCCGGCAACTCAATCGTCGCGTTGAGCTGGTTTCGACGCTTCAATAATTGTCGCCAGATCCGAATTCTGCCGCGAACGGGGTGTAATTGTCCGGGCCGTAACCGGCTGAAATGATGGCGAAGGCAATGAGATCGAAATCGCTGCGTCGTTTGTCGATTTCTTCCCGGTAGAGCCGCGCCACGTCCGCGGAAGGATTTTGAAAGGCGCCGCAGCCGAACGCGCCCAGGACGGCGTGGCCAACTCGCGCATCGCGGAGCGTGTCGAGTTGCGCCGCAATACGACGGCGCGCGTCGTCGCGATCGAATGCCAATCCGGAGCGGAGATCTTGCGCCGATGCGCGCAATTCGAAGAACGGAAATATTTCGTCGTTCGCAAGCCAAGCATATCCGAGGTCCGTGCGACCGCGGTCTTCCGGCCCGCGCAGGCAAACCCGCGGCCGCGCGACATCCAGATAGACGCGTCCGTCGGCCGCGGAGAGAAGACGCGTCATTTCCGGACGGTATTGATCAACCCGGACGTCATATTCCGCGTCGGTAATGCGAAAGTGGCAGTCCGTTCGACGAAACAGGTTTTCTTCTTGCGCGACCATGCCTTCCACATAACCGCCGCCCGGCACGTAGGCGTTGGCCATATTCAATACTGCGAAACAAACGCCGTGCGCCCTGGTGAGCCGAAGCGCAACTTCGCCCCAATCACCGCTCATGATTTGCACTTCACCGGTCGGCGCGGCCTCCGTCGCTTCTTTGCGCCAGCGCGCCAAGTTTTCGCCGGCCCGTTGGTGGAAACCATCGGGCGGCTCGGCCGTTTCGAATCTCTTCAGGGTCTCGCGTAAAACGGCGCGGCGGCGGGCCATATCCGATGCGCCATAGCCGTTGGCGCTCATATCGGCTTCGCTCGGAAGTGGTCTGCCCGGCATTGGCTTCGCCCATCACATCGCTGCGGGAGTGTCACAA
>JANQOH010000346.1 GCA_028289725.1 Alphaproteobacteria bacterium | reverse complement strand
TCGTCGGGTGGCGCTCCGGCGCGGCGGTGTCCGCGCAGAGCCCGATGATGATAGTGTTGGGGCGCGCAACCATTGCGCGCCCTTTCTTTTTGTCTCCGTCAAATCCGGTTGGAAAGTGTGACGATCGTCATATTCGTTGCTCACCGCACAGCACAGCATGACCGCACCGGCGGGGTGGCAATCGCGCGACACGGCGCAGGGCATGCCCGGGTAGACGGGGTGCGCGATGCGGGAGACCGACGATGAGTCTCAAGGTCAAGTTCTGGGGTGTGCGAGGAAGCATCGCTTGCCCTTCACCGAATCACATCGCGTTTGGCGGCAATACCAGCTGTATCGAGATCAATGCCGGCGGTCAGCAGATTATTCTCGATGCTGGAACTGGCATCCGCAATCTCGGCCATTGGAACTTTCGCAAGGGCATCCACCGCTCGACCTTGCTGTTCTCCCATACGCATTGGGATCACATCACGGGCTTTCCCTTCTTCGCGCCGGCCTTCCACCCCGACCACAGTTTTCGCCTCATGGCCGGGCATCTCTACGACGACGGCGGGTTGCGAAGCGTGTTGTCCGGGCAAATGCAACAGCCGACGTTTCCGGTCCCGATGGAGGCGATGAAATCAAGCCTGACCTTCGAGGATTTCCGCGCCGGCGATTCCTATGAACTCGGACCAAATATCCAGGTAAGGACGGCACCGCTCAACCATCCAAATGGGGCGACCGGCTACCGTATCGAACATGGTGGCAAGTCCGTTTGCTACGTGACTGATACCGAGCATGTCATTGAAAAACCAGATCAAAACATTCTCGGGTTGATCGAAGGAACGGACCTCATGATTTACGATTCGACCTACACCGACGACGAGTTTCCGAGCAAAATCGGCTGGGGACATTCGACCTGGCAGGAGGGCATCCGCCTAGCGCGCGCGGCAAACGTCAAATCACTGGCGATTTTTCACCACGACCCCGACCATGAGGACGGCTTCATGGATAGGGTCGAAGCGGAAGCCCGTGCGACCTGGCGGAGGGCATTCGTCGCGCGGGAAAATATGCGTATCCGGCTAGACTGATCGCGAGGGCGGCGGTCCGACGATCGTCGGCGGTTTCAGCATCGCCATTACAATACGGTAATGGTTTGAAAAGAAAGACTTCAATACCCTGGACCGCGACGTCAGGGCTTGTTTCGCCCGGACAAATCACGCATCATGATTGCAGCATCGAACATGTCATTCTCCGGGGGGTTAAGGTCATGCGACTAACTGGGATTGGATTCGCAGCCTCGATTGCTTTCGCGGTTGCCTTCATCGCGTCGACCGTCGGCGTGAGCGCGGAACCCTACAAGCAAGGTCCGAAGGTGTGCGAGGAATGCCATCGCTCGGAGGTCGAGGTTTGGGAAGGGACTCAGCACTTCGCGTCGTTTAAGACGGTGCACAAGTCGGACCTTGGCAAGAAAGTGATCAAGGCCATCGGCGAAAAGAGCATGAAGAAGAGTGAAGTGTGCACTCAGTGCCACTACACGATGGTGCAGAAAGACGCCGACGCGAAGGCCAAACCCAAAGCCGGTCCATCTTGCGAAAGCTGTCACGGCGCGTCGTCCGACTGGTTCAAGATCCACAACGACTACGGCGGTGCCGGCGTAAAACGCGAAGACGAAACGCCGGAACACAAGGCCGAGCGTATCGCGGCGGCCGCGGCGGCTGGGATGAATTGGCCGCACGACAAATATGGCGTTGCTGAGAATTGCAACGAATGTCATGGCCTCGCCAATCCGAACATCCCGGGCGAGACACTCGCGGCGATGCTCGATGCCGGTCATCCGACCGTTCCCGATTGGGAATTGGTGCGCTACAGCCAGGGCACCGTTCGGCATCGCTTCTATCCGCCCAACATGACCGAGAATGCCGTGATGACGCCGGCCGAACTGGCCGAGCTCTACGTCATTGGTCAGGCGGCGAAGTTGGTGTCGGCGACCCAAGCCATGGGGCAGTCGGATTCGCCCAAGTACAAGGAGTTCCAAGAGGCGCGCGCGGCGGCGGCCAAGGAAGCGTTGGGTGCGGTCTCGGCCGCGGCAGATCTGATCGCGAACCCGACCGAGGAAACCGCCCGTGCACTGATCGACTCAATCAAAGGAACCGATTTGTCCGGTGAGGTCGGCCCGTTGTTGCCGAGCCCGGATAGCTACAAGTAAAAACCTTACCGACACTGATCTAGGCGGGGGCGGCGACGCTCCCGCCGCACTCGCAAAGGGGGGCGAGCGCGTCGTATCAATCGGCATCAATCAGGGAATTCGATCGACAATCGGGTGCGTCGCATCGCGTTGTTGCGCGACGCTTGCGCCCTGAACTGTAAGCTCTGAGCGGCTGACCGAGGGGGAGTGAGGTTTGGCAAACGTCGCAATGATGGCGCGTCCGCAGCGGTGGGATGCGCCATTCGGTCCGGACATGACCGACGCCGACGTCGATCGGTTGTTGAGCCTGCCGGAGTTTGCGTCGATCGAT
>JANQOH010000345.1 GCA_028289725.1 Alphaproteobacteria bacterium | reverse complement strand
GGAAATCATCGCCATGGATTGGGATTGGGCGTTTAGACCGGTCACACCGGTAAACAAAGCGCCATAGAGACTCATTTCGTCCTCCTCGTCTTAGACGGTCAAACGCAGCTGTGCCGCGCGGCCATCTGACTTGTTTATGTCGCCTCAGCTTCTGCCGGGTTTTGGGGAGCATCGAGGATCGAAATCACGTCCCCGATTGGAATACCGATTGGGCCAACGAACAGCACTACGGTGTCGCCCGTGGTTTCCACGCCATCGACTTGACCGACGACCGTCATGGTCGGCGCGATGGCCTGGCCTTCAGCATCGGTCGCGTTGATGCTGAGCGTGTACAGTCCGTCAGGCACCGGATTTCCGGAATCGTCTAAACCGTTCCACACGAAGCGATGCGCGCCCAGATCATTCGCACCCTCGGTGTGGTAAATCTGATTGCCCAGTTCATCGACGACCATGAGCTCGACGGTGTCCGCGTTTTCGGGCAGGCCGTAGTTCCACTCCGCATAGCCGTCCGTCAGAACGGTCGTATTGCCTTCCGCCTCGACACGCTTGCCGAGATAGTTCACGGCCGCCGCGGCTTGGTTCGACCGTTGCAGCGCGATCAGGCGCTCGAGATTGGTGTTGCTGGCGATTTCTTGTTCGACACTGGCGAACTGCACGATCTGACTCGTGAACTCGTTGGTGTCCATCGGTTCCAACGGATCTTGGTTCTCGAGTTGGGTCACCAGCAGCATCAGGAAATTGTCGAAATTCTCGGCCAGGTCTTGGCCGGCGATGACCGATGCTTGTTGGGCTTGGCTATTTGTTGCCGTTACTTCCATGGTGCGTTCCTATCGAGCCGCGAGTTACACACTGATATCGATGCCTTGCGCGGCGGGGTCGCCGCTCAACAAAGCGGCAAGATCGATTGTGATTTCGTCAGTCGGGACGGTCTCGGACTCGGCGTGCTCGGTTCCGCCATTGTCCGTTCCGGCGCCCAAATCGCCGGCTTGCTCGTCACCGTTTTTGAGATCGAATGACAAACTGTTTGAATCGGTCTGGAAGCCGGCCTGCTGCAGGGCGCGTTCAAGTCCACGCGCGTCGCGCATAAGCATTTCCAGCGTGTCGGGGCGTTCCGCCACCACCAACGCACTCATGCGACCGCTTTCCGTAATTTCCATGCGCACGTCGATCCGCCCAAGTTCTTTCGGCTGAAGTTGGATGCGCACTTGGGAGTCGCCGGCGTCGAAGGCTTCGCGAATTCGGATCGTGACTTGGTCGGTCAGGGATGGGTGTAGGAGCTGCGGCCGGCCGGTCAATTCCGCCGCGACGATGCGGCCGGCGGATTTCACGGCATCGGCGGATTGCGTCCCCCCGGCATCGGGGAGAACGGTGGCCAAGGTTTCGCGGAAGACGGCGAGGTCCGGCGCGGCGTCGCCGCCGCGTGGCGCCGCGGCCATCGCATTGCGCTCGGCGTTAGCCGCGATCATGAGATCATTCGCCCCGGGCGGTTGCGGGTTTGAAGCCGTATTGGCCGACTGGCCTGCGGCGCTGTTCGAAGCTGACAAGGCGGACACCGCCTGACCGTTTCGGAACGCGCTGGCGGCCGCGTTCGCCGAGGTCGGTCTCGTTTGGGCACTCGTGGATTGTGCCGCGGCTGGCGCAATCGGCGCCGCCGCGATTGGTTGGTTAGCGATTTCAGGCGAGGCCGCTGTCTTTGGCGCGCCGTCCAGACCGGCGTTCGAAGGGCTTGAACCCGTGCTCGCGCCGAGAGCCGCGAGTTCCTCAATGGCGCCATCTGGTGGAATGTCCGCGTCGACACCCAACTGTGGCTGCGGCACGCCATTCTGCGGGACCGTCCCAATGTCGGCATTTGGCTTGGCGTCCGTAGCAAAACTCTCGGCGGGCGCGGCATGCCCTGCCGCCTCCAGCGAAAATGCGGAATTCGCGGCGGACGATGTGGGCGTGTTGCTGTTCGTTTTTTCGGCACCGGTAGAAGCGTCAGGCGCTATTCCGTTTGATGGCGGAACCATGTTGCCGGCCCCGTTTTCAATCACCGGTGCACCCAAGAAGTTGACGGCCTTCGCGGTGGCGGAGGCGACTGGCCCGGTTGATGTGGGGTTTGGCGACGGTTCACCGTCACGCGACCACGTCGGACGGCCGAGGGCAGGCGTCAGCGGCGGCGGTGTCGCGGCCAGTTGTTCCGCGATTACCTGCGGCGCAGCGTTCGATGCGGGGACGCTCGCTGCCGAAGGTGCTTCACCATCCGGTGTTGGAGTGGACTGGGGATCAGGCGCCTCGGACGTCTCGGCCGCGTGTGCTTGGCCAGTTTGCGCGCCGGATTCAGGGCTGTGCGGCGCGGAATTCGTTGTCTCTTGTTGAGTCTCGTTTGGATTGTCCGGCTGCGGCGGCGTGCCACGCGCCTGCGCCTCATCCGCCACGTTCCGCGGCTCGCGGGTGTCGCCGCGAAGGTCGTATTGTTCCTCCTGCGTTCTAGCGTCGGCCTCGTACGATGACGCGTTCTCATCCGCGCGGTTATCACGCACGGAAATTAGGTCGCCGAATTCTTCGTCATTTCGGTCACGGCGCGAGTAGTCGGTGTTCGCGTCCTTGGAATGGGACGCGCCGATAACGGGGAGATCGAATAGACCATTGTCCATGCGCGAAACTCACAACCTTCTTGCGGCTTGCACGGCCGCATAGCGATCGTGAGCAAAGAACGGGCCAAACCGATGCCAGACCCCGAGCGCCGTTGCGTTTCTTGACAAAAAGTAAATATCCGCCGGTTGGGACGTTTCATTCCGACCGTGAAACCGGGTCGGAAATCGGCAGAAATTGCTATTCGGAATCGGCAAAAAATGCCGCGGTTCGTCACGCAAGCGGACGCATCAGACCTGTGAGCCCCATCACACATGCAGCGCGCGAGCGGCCTATATTCAGGTTGCAATGGGCTCTTAGTTTCACGAGCGCAAAGGAGGGTCTAATGGAGATCAACCAAACCTCTGTCGCATTTGCCGGCACGGCCGCTGTCGCACCACAACAGCAGCAGGAAACGCAAAAGGCCGTGAAGGAGGAGCGTGACGATGTGCAACGCTCCACTGCAAACAACACGGCCGTGACGTCGGGTGACGCCGCGGACGTGCGATCGGATGCACCGGACGATGCGCCCGAGGACGAGACCCGTCGTGTCGCGGCTGAATCTGATTCCCCAGCAGATTCACGCTCGGAAGGTGAGCAATCCCGCGGCGATCGTGTGGACGTGACTGTTTGAGTCTGTTTTTCGACCCTTCACACACCCGCCTAAAAGGGGCCCGCGAGGGCCCCTTTCTCTTTGCGCGCATTGCTGATACGAGGCCCGCGCGCTTGAGGCGGCATGTCGCCGCGTCTATACCTGGCCGCCAAAATACTCAGCAATGCGGCCATGACAGATTCTCAATCGACCCAGCATGCGGCGGCCGAGGCCGTGGTTTCCCTCGGCGAGACCTACCCAGAAATTCGCGAAGGCGTGCGCGCCTTGTGCGCCGACTTTCCGGGGGAATATTGGCGCGAACTTGACCGCGAGCGGGCGTATCCGACGGCGTTCGTCAACGCGCTGACCGAGGCGGGGTATCTGGCGGCTTTAATCCCCGAAGACTATGGCGGAAGCGGCCTACCGATCAGCGCCGCCTCGGCGATCCTGGAAGAGATTCACCGAGCTGGCTGCAATGGCGCCGCGTGCCACGCGCAAATGTACACAATGGGCACTGTGTTGCGGCACGGATCCGTTGCGCAGAAGCAGCAATATTTGCCGGGTATCGCGTCGGGTGACTTACGGTTGCAAGCCTTCGCCGTGACCGAGCCGACGACCGGATCGGACACCACGAAGCTTCGCACGGTCGCTGTGCGCGAGGGCAATGATGCGTATG
>JANQOH010000166.1 GCA_028289725.1 Alphaproteobacteria bacterium | reverse complement strand
CCGGCGAACGCTTCGGCACCGAACACATCATCGCGATCCTGCGCGGTCAATCGACGGACAATGTGACGCGTTTCCACCACCAAGATTTGCCAACATTCGGCGTCGGAGAAGACCGCAGCGCACAGCAATGGCGCACCATTTTTCGCCAACTTTATGCCGCTGGCCTCATCAATTTGGACATCGCCAATTACGGCCGATGGACGATTACCGAGGCGGGATGGCAAGTTTTGCGTGGTCACGAGAGTTTCGAGATGCGCGCCGATTTGCTGATAGCAGGGAAGGGCCGTGCGACGGCCCGAACGGCACGTCCGTCGGAGACCACGTTGCCCGATTCGGACGCGCCGTTACTCGAAGCGCTCAAACAGATGCGACGCACCCTCGCACAAGAACGCGGTGTTCCGGCCTATGTGATTTTTCCCGATCGTACGCTCGCCGAAATGGCGCAGATAAAGCCGACCACGCTGGAACAGCTGCGCGCCATTCACGGCGTCGGAGAAGCCAAGCTCGAACGCTACGGCGACATCTTCCTACGCGTTGTCGCGGAGTCCTTGTCGGGCGGGTCCGACCAACAAGCGGCGGTCGGCACGTAAGCCGCTTTCCGTCAGCCTTTAACGCACACGACTTGCTTGAGCGTGTGGACGATCTCAACCAGGTCCGCCTGCGCCGCCATTACATCATCGATATCCTTATAAGCCATCGGCGTTTCGTCGATCACACCGGCGTCCTTCCGGCATTCGACGCCTTCTGTCGCCAGTTTGTGTTCTTCGACCGAGAACCGGTTTTTCGCGTCGCTGCGGCTCATCACGCGCCCAGCGCCATGACTGCAGGAATGAAACGACTCGGCATGGCCTTTGCCGCGGACGATATAGGACCGCGCGCCCATCGAACCGGGAATAATGCCGAGGTCGCCGTCGCCCGCACGAACCGCGCCTTTTCGAGTCACCCAAACGTCCGCGCCAAAGTGCCGCTCGCGCGCGACATAATTATGATGGCAATTCACCGCCAGTTTTTCCGTTCGGAACCGTGGTAGATGCTTCTTGAGCGTAAGAAGCACGCGTTCCATCATGACTTCGCGGTTGGCGCGCGCGAAATCCTGCGCCCAGCCCACGGCTTGCACATAGTCGTCAAACAGCGCGTCCTCGCCTTCGACGAAATAAGCGAGCGCCTGGTCGGGTAGGTTCCGCGCCAACCCTTTTTTCTCGATGCTTCGGCGCGCCTGCTCGATGAAATAGCGGCCGATTTTGTTGCCCACCCCGCGCGAACCGGAATGGAGCATGACCCAGACGCGGTCTGCCTCGTCGAGGCACAGCTCGACAAAGTGATTGCCGGAGCCGAGCGTTCCGAGGTGAACGAGGGAGTTCGCTTTGCGGATCGCCGGGTGTTTGTCTTCGAGTGTCGACAGGCCGTCCGCCAATCCACTATCGGTAAACCGGTGCGCGACGCGTGGCGGCACGGCATCGCGCCAACCGCCGTCCTTACGTGCGCCATGTGGCACGGCGCGTTCGATCGCGTTGCGGATGGCGGACAAATTGTCGGGCAAACGATCAGCCGGAATGTCGGTTTGCACCGCCATCATCCCGCAGCCGATGTCGACTCCGACCGCCGCCGGTATGACGGCGCCTTTGCAGGGGATAACGCTGCCGACCGTTGCGCCGATGCCCCAATGGACATCGGGCATCGCGGCGACATGTCCGTGCACGAAGGGCAAGCGCGCGACGTTTTCCAATTGCCGGTGCGCGGCATCGTCCACCGGGACGCCGTTTGTCCACGCCTTGATCGGAACGCCACCCGCAACATCATGAATTTCGTATTTGGCCATCATTTACTCCGAGCCTGATGCGCATAGTGCGCGGAAGCAGGCAGTGATTGTCGGGCAGGCGCGGATTACTCCGGGTTCGGGAAATCACCAATACGCGCCGTCCCATCGACAAACCGCGCGAACGCCAAGTGCCCAATCGGCGAGGCGGCGTGCGCGCGATGTCAGGACAAACGTTGCCGGCGTTCAGATGGGGTGGTTGGCGCTCAATTTTGTTGGGGCGCGGCTTCTATGCGCACCGCCCGGCTCTGTCAAGCCGCACACCGGGACGCTACTCCGCCGCCGCTTGTTTTGCCGCTTCCTTGTCGGTCTTTTTCCACGTGTCACGCATCCATTCCGTACAAGCGACCCCTTGCTCGAAGAGGGAGTATTTGCAGCCCTCGCCATAGTCGAAATTGGGAATGAATTCGGTCGAGATCTGGCCAAGCGTGGCGTTGCGGTCTTGCGCGTGGAACCGCATGAGGTGCCGCACCACTTCTTTCCATGGCTCCAGTGCGGCTTCGTCCCATTTGGCGTGATATTGGCCGCGCTTCGGCTTCTGAAAAGGATATTGAATGCCGCGGCCCGGCCGGCCTTGGTCATCGACCGCATCGATGTTTCTCGGATTGTTTGGAATCGTCGAGCGCGCGTGGCAATGGCGCACCCAACCGGCGTCAATCCACTCGTCGCAGATGTTGCGTGGTTTGAAGGGGTCGAGCTCCAACTTGCCGGTTTCCACGTCTTCGCGAAAACCGCTCACGTCTTGCTCTTCGGGATGGTCGATTTTGAAGATCACGTGGCTATGGTCGAGGGTGATGTGAAACGGCAATCCCTTGGCCTCGATTCGTCGCCCGACCTTAGACACGCGGCGAAAGTCTTCCGACCACATATTGACGTGGACCTCGAAGCAAGGGGTGACGCCATAGCGATTGCCCAGCTCAAAAAACTGTAAGTATGCGTTCACAACCTCGTCGTCCGTTACCGGTCGACCTTCGGCGTGGTTCGTCATGATCTGCGTGTTGTGAACGACCGAGCCAAGTTCGCGGGCAATCGCCAAATTTTGCTGGTAGAGAGGCTCATCGCGACCCAAGGTGTAATACCACCCGCCGGCGCGGACCGGCAGGTCATACTTATCGCGGGCCACCAGGAACTCTTTCAACTCATGCTTCGCCGGCGTCTTGTCGATGTAATCGAACACGCCCGCATCTTTGACCATGCGGAAGCGGGTATCGATGTCGGGCATCGGGTCGGCATGACGATGCTTGATGCCGTTGGTTTGGATGCCGAATTGGAGCTCGTTCCCCATGGCTCCTCTCTTTTCCACCGCACGTTTCCGCGACCCCGCCGGCAGTTTGACACTTCGTGGCGAAATCGCAAGACGCCAGGTCTCTCAGGGGATCGCGCGTCTTGGTAGCACTTTCCGAAGCCGCGTGGGTCATTGTGTGGTTTGTTGCCCTGGCAATAACGCGCACTTTTTTTCTTGACTCACATTTGACCTTCAATCATTTTCCCGCCTCTTTTGGCGACGCGCGGCGTGTGCCGTGGTCAAATGAAAGGAAATCGCAACGATGCTATCGACCTTTCACTTAGGTCAGAAACGCACGCTACCAGTGTGGGCCAAGGCCGGCCCGCGCGGCGCTCGGAATCTGCGAAACGAACAGAAGGGTCGGTCGAGTCCCCTATAGGCATTCACCATGCGTGGTGTGCGACCGACCTCCCAGGCAAGCGCCTCGGGAGGTTTTTGTTTGTCTGGCTCCATCGCCGGGCCGAACGGGGTTCCTTATCGGCAGCCGTTGAAATGTGTGGCGGGTTTAACTGCCACCGTCTTGTGAGCCTGATGACAATGCTGGAGTGTTTTCTTGGCGCGGGCCGGAAGTGATCGTTCATCGCTTGACTAAGGCTCACTTCTCCTTTCGGAGAACAATGACGATTGCTATCGCCACGCCCGCGCCACCGAACGCAGATGGTGGTTTTTAATCACTAGTGAAGCTAACGAAGAAACACGACAAAAAAAACGAGTATCTGGCTAATGAAATGTTCCCTCGGGCCGACGTGGCTCGTTTATCGCCGTTAATCCAGAGGTCCCGGGTTCAAATCCCGGAGCGTGTGATACAGGTTTCGGTTCGCGCGTTTAGCTCAGTCTTAAGGTAGAGCGCTGGACCTAGTGCCGAGCCGCACAACCATGCCCGAGGGACCTCACCGCTTCGCTTGTTCGCGGAGCATCGATCAGCCGGCTCCAGGAGCCACAAAACAGGAGGTGCCGATGACGTACAAGACAATACTCGATTATCTGACGAACCGGCGCCAGTTGCGCCCGCTTCCGGGACAGGTCCCGAACGCGGCTGGTGGCCACTATTTCGCGATTGACAAGTGGGCTCGGCTCGAGCGGTTCTTGATGCTCGGTAGCGAGAGCGGCACCTATTACGTCGGTGCGGTTCAGCTGACCCGGGAGAACGCGACGGCTGTGGCCGCCTGCCTCGACGAGGACGGTGCCCGGACAGTTCGGCGTATTGTCGACGTGTCTGTGTCCGGCCGTGCGCCCAAGAACGAGCCTGCGTTGTTCGCGCTCGCGATGGCCGCATCGGACGGCTCTGTGGACACCCGGCGTTTGGCGCTCGCAGCTTTGCCCAAGGTCGCGCGGACCGGCACGCACGTCTTGCATTTTGCTGATTACGTTCAGGCGTTCCGTGGTTGGGGCCGTGGCCTCCGTCGGGCCGTTGGCGGCTGGTTCAACGGAATGCCGGTGGAACGGCTTGCCCTGCAGGCGGTCAAGTACCCGCAGCGTGACGGCTGGGCGCTTCGCGACCTATTGCGGCTCGCGCATCCTATGGCCGATTCGCTCGAACGGCGGGCGCTGTTCGATTGGATCGCTCATCCGGATGAGCCGGCTGCGGTTGCGTCCGCACGTGAGGCATTTCCGCTGATCGATGGTGTCGCGCGTGTGCGCGCGGCTGACTCGGCGGCGGAGGTGGCTCGGATCGTTACGGCTCGCAAGCTGCCGCGCGAAGCGGTGCCGACCGAGTGGCTGCGAGATGCCGGCGTGTGGGAAGCCCTGCTTGCTGACATGCCGATGGGCGCGATGATCCGGACTCTCGGCCGAATGGCCTCTGTCGGGCTATTGGTTCCCGGATCGGAGGTGGCCGCCCACGTGGTCGCGCGTCTCGAGAATACAGATACCTTGAAGGCGGCACGCATCCACCCGATCCAGCTCCTGCTTGCGCTACGAACCTACGCGCAAGGTCGGGGCGCGCTCGGGCGGCTCACCTGGGTGTCGGCGCCGGAAATCGTCGACGCACTCGATGCGGCATTCGACCGCGCTTTCGATTTTGTCGAAGGCTCGGGCAAGCGGCTGTTGGTGGCGGTCGATGTTTCCGGCTCCATGGGTTGGCCGGTTGCCGGTTCGCCGGTGCTTCGCGCGTACGAAGCTGCCGGTGCGGTTGCGCTCACCATGTTGCGGACCGAGACCGCGGCGCAGGTGATCGCATTCGACACAAGAGTGCACCAGCCAAGCCTTTCCCGGCGCCAGCGGCTCGACGACGTGACCAAGTCGTTGAGTCGGTGGGGTGGTGGGACCGATCTGTCGCTGCCATTTCTTTACGCGCTCGATCGCAGGCTTGAAGTCGATGGTTTTGTTATTGCCACCGACCACGAGACCTGGGCCGGTCGGGTGCATGCGGCGGAGGCGCTCGACCGCTACCGGGCCGAGGTTAACCCCTCCGCCAAGGTTGCCCTTTTGGCCACCGCGGCAAATGGTGGCCAGGTTATCGACCCGGCCGATCCATTGGCATTCGGCGCTGCCGGCTTTGACGCCGCAGTCCCGCGTTTGGTCACCGGGTTTATGGCCGATTGATCGATAACGAGTCCCGCGCTGCGGCGCGGGGCTCGTCCCCGCTGGGTAAACGAACCTCGACAAAACCGGCCTCGCACGTTTGCGCCGCTCGCGTGCCTTTGTCGTTCGCCCCGCGCCTATTGTAAGGTGACGCAATTGTTGGCTGTTCGAGGAGCGACCCCGCGCGATGACGAAATTGTTGACTGAAGCGCAAGTTGAATCGTACCGCCGGGACGGCTTTGTCGCGCCCTTGCCCGTGATGTCCGCCGAGAAAGCGGCCGAAATGCGATCGAAGCTCGAACAAGTTGAAGCCGAGAGCGGCGGTCCTTTGTCGGGCACGCTGCGGTTTAAGCCGCATTTGATCTACACATTTCTGGACGAACTGGTCCGCCACGATCGGATTCTGGATGGCGTTGAAGATGTTTTGGGGTCCAATCTTATGTGCTGGGCGTCGAGCTTCTTCACCAAGGAGGCGCGCGACCCAAGCTATGTGTCGTGGCATCAGGACTCGACCTATTGGGGGCTCAGCGAACCGAATGTGACCACGGCCTGGATCGCTCTGTCAGCCAGCACGCCAGAAAATGGCTGCATGCGCGTGATTCCCGGCAGCCATACCATCGACCAAGTGCCGCATACGGACACGCATGCCGAGTCAAATTTGCTGTCGCGCGGCCAAGTGGTGAACGTGGAGGTCGACGAAAGCCGAGCTGTCGACGTTGTGCTGCAGCCCGGCGAAATGTCGCTGCACCATGTGCGGCTGATCCACGGCTCCGAGCCCAACCCGTCAGACCAACGGCGGATCGGCTTCGCGGTGCGATACATTCCACCCTACGTCCAACAGGTCAACGGGCCTCATGACTCGGCGGGCTTGGTTCGGGGTGAAGACACATACGGCAATTTTGAGCACGAGCCAGCGCCAATCGCCGACCGCGATCCGGCCGCGGTGGCATGGCACGCAAAAAGCGCTGAATTGCACGGTCAGCTGCTGTATCAAGGCACCGAGCGGCAGCCGTTCCGTTAGGCGTGAGATCCTGTTCCCCCGGCGTGTCTGGCGCGCCGGATACCGGCTGGTCTACAATGGCCGTAGCCGGAGGATACCGGCGTAACAGGTAGCAGGGGGGCCTGGACAATGATCCGAGGCAGATTGGTTCTCGCCGTATGGCTCGGTATCTTGGCGATTTCGTTCATCGGGCCGGCCCGCGCCGCCGAAGAATTTCGCTGGAAGATGCAGTCCCTCTGGCAAGCGGGGACGATTAATCAACAGGTCTTTGAAACCTTCTGCGAGCGCGTTGCGGAGATCACCGCCGGCCGCTTGGTGATCGAACCTCTGCCTGTCGGCTCGATCGTCGCGTACAACGAGACCCTGGATGCGGTGAGCGCTGGCCTTTTGGACGGACAGCATGGCGGCAGCGGCTATTTCGCCGGCAAGGATCCGGCGTTTGCGATACTTGGTGACCTCAACGGCGGTTACGAGCATGTCCGCCAAATGCATATGTGGCTCAACTACGGCGGCGGATTGGAGCTCGCTCGCGAGCTCTTCGCGCAGTATGGCGTCTTCTACATTGGCGGTGTCTCCTGGGGCGCGGAATCGATTCCGGCGAAACTCCCGATCCGAAGCGTGGAAGACTTCGAAGGCGTGAAACTGCGCGCGCCGGAGGGCATGTCGCAGGATATCTTCCAGCGTATTGGCGCGGCGCCTGTCAATATACCTGGCGCTGAAGTGTACACCGCGCTCGAACGCGGCGTCGTTGAGGCGGCCGATTGGGGCACGCTCGGCATGAACGACGATCTCGGCTACCACAATATCGCGCCGTTTCCGCTATATCCGGGGTTTCATTCCGCGCCGCTCGCCGATGTCGCGGTCAATATGAGCCGCTGGGAAGAACTGCCGGAAGATATCAAGGCGCTGGTCGAGATGGCGGTGCGCGATTTCAATCGCGACATGGTCGAACAGATCGCGATGCAGGATGCTCAAGTCGCGGCCGCGGCGGCGTCAAACGGTGTCGAATTGATTAATTGGTCGAGCGAAGAGCGGCGCAAATTTCGCGAAATCGCGGTGGAGGTCTGGGCTGACTACGCGTCGCGCAGCCCGATGGCGCAACGGATTTATGACTCCCATGTCGCGTTCCTGACGCGGCTCGGTCTGCTCGGTGACGCGCAATGACGCGGCGATGGGTATTTGCCGCGTTATTGGCCGCAGGTCTCTGCCCCACCGGCGCGCTGGCCGCAGACGAACAATGGACCGTGCAAGCGGCCACGTCCGCCGGCGACATTGCCTTCGACATTACCAAGGATTTTACCGATTCGATCGAAGTCCTCACGGGTGGGCGGCTTGCCGTTCGCTTGGTGCCGGTCGGTGGTATTGTTCAGTACAGCGAAACCTTGGATGCCGTGGCCGCCGGGATTTTGCAGGGCCACATTACCGCGACAGTCTATTTCTCCGGCAAGGATCCGGCGTTCGCGTTACTCGGAGATTTGATTGCGGCGTACGAGCACCCCGACCAAATGCTCATGTTTATGCGCCGTGGCGGTGGCGATGAGTTGCTACGCGAATTATATGCGAGCTATGGGTTGCATTACATAGGCGGCACAACGACGGGTAAAGAGGCCTTTATTTCAAAAATTCCTCTTTACGGCGTAGCGGATTTTGATGGCGTAAAACTGCGGGCGCCGGAAGGCATGGCGCAAGATATTTTTGAGCGCCTCGGGGCCGCGCCCGTCAATTTGCCGGCTGCGGAAGTGTTCACGGCGGTGGAGCGCGGCGTCGTCGATGCTGCGGATTGGTCAACCTTCTCGCAAAACCACCACCTCGGGTTCCACAATATCGCCAATCATCCGATCTATCCGGGCATTCATTCGATGCCAATCATCGATTTTGCGGTAAACCCGGCGCGTTGGGACGCGCTGCCGGATGACGTCAAGTCGATCCTCGATATGGCCGTGCGCGACTTTGCGCGCGACATTACGCGGCGCCTCGAGTTGCAAGATCTTGACGATGTGGCGGCGGCGCGCGCGGCCGGCGTCGAAGTGGTGGATTGGTCGGGCGAGGAGCGGCAAAAGCTGCGCGACATGGCAATGGGCGTTTGGCGCGACTGGTCGGAGCGAAGCCCAATGGCGGCGCGCGCCTATGAAGCGCAAACCGGTTTTCTACGGTCCATCGGCCTTTTGGCCGCCGAATAGACGTTCACTTCATGTCCGACCAAGAACCGCGCGAACCACTGATCGATCGTCTCGCGCGGCGCACCGGCGAGCTTTTCAGCTATTTGTTCCTGATCTGCATGCTGATCATCGCGTACGAGGTGATCGCACGCTATGGCTTGAACGCGCCGACAATTTGGGCGCATGACCTGACCATCGCCTTGTGCGCGGTGGGCTTCCTGATGAGCGGCCTTTATGCCTTGCGCCGTCGTTCGCATATTCGGATTTCGCTCGTTTACGACCGCATGCCGGCCCGCGTACGGCGTTGGCTCGACGTGGTCAACGGGTTGATCATGCTCGTTTTTCTTGGCGCGCTCGCGTTCCAAGCGGCGCAGAGCGCCTACAAGTCCGTCCTGATCATGGAAACCGCTGGAACCGCGTCGCGGATGCCAATTCCGGCGATCGCCAAATCGGCGCTGCTGATCGCTTGCGTCACGATGTTCATTCTTGGCGCCGTGCAGACGTGGCGTGTGCTTCGAAGTCGTGCCGCATCGGACGACGCGGAGCAAGAGCCGAAGCCGTGAGCATCGAACTCATCACGGTTCTGATGATCACCGCGATCGCGGTGCTCCTCATTATGGGACTGCCGCTGGCTTTCGTGACCGGTGTGGTCGCCATGGGGTTCGCTTATGCGAATTTTGGTCTGCCGGGCCTGTTCCTTATCGAAAGCCGGATTATCAGCTTGGTGCGGGAATTTGTCCTGGTGGCCGTGCCGATGTTCATTCTCATGGCATCGGTACTCGAAAGATCGGGGGTGGCGCGGGATCTGTACCGCGCCATGCACATATGGTCGGGCGGCTTGCGCGGCGGATTGGCCATCCAGACCATGGTTGTCGCGGTCTTGATGGCCGCCATGACGGGCATTATCGGCGGCGAAATCATCCTGCTCGGCTTGGTCGCCCTGCCGCAGATGCTCCGCCTCAATTACGACCGCGGCCTTGCGATCGGCACGATTTGCGCCGGCGGTTCGCTCGGCACCATGATCCCGCCGTCGATCGTGCTGATCATTTATGGCCTGACGGCGAACGTCGACATCGGCCAGCTTTTCGTCGCGACGATTGTTCCTGGGTTGCTGCTCGCCGGCATTTACATCAGCTACATCGCGATCCGCTGTCAGTTTAATCCGGAGCTTGGCCCGCCCGCGCCGCCGGAAGAACGCAATTTGCCGCGCGAAGAGAAGCTTCGGCTCATCGGCGGTCTCGCCTTGCCGCTTGGCGTCGCTGCGGGCGTGCTCGGCTCGATCTACCTCGGCATTGCGTCGGTTAGCGAGGCCGCGGGCATGGGGGCGGTGGGCGCCATCCTTTCCGCCGCGGTGCGCCGCGAATTGACGTGGCCGATGCTGCGCGACGCGCTGTATCAAACTATGAATACCTGCGGCATGTTGCTGTGGATCACCTTCGGCGCGACGGCATTGATCGGCGTTTACAACCTGATGGGCGGCGACACTTTTGTAAAAAATCTGGTGACGGGATTGCCGTTGCCACCGGTCGGAATCATCCTGGTGATGATGGCGGTGCTCGTGATCCTCGGCCTGTTCATGGATTGGATCGGCATCTGCCTTTTGACCATGCCGATCTTCGTGCCGATTGTCTCGGCACTTGGGTACAGCCCGGTTTGGTTCGGCATTCTGTTCTGCATGAATATGCAAGTGAGCTATCTGACGCCGCCCTTCGGGCCCGCCGCGTTTTATCTGAAGGGCGTGGCGCCACCCGATATCAAGCTCGGCGACATTTATCGCGCGCTTTGGCCGTTTATCGGCCTGCAGCTCATAGGACTAACCATTGTGTTGCTGTACCCCGACGTGGCCCTTTGGCTGCCCTCGGTGATGCAGTGACCGCAGTGCACAATCGATATTTTGTTCATTGCCGGTACCAAATCGCCTAAGCTTTCAAATACAAATGCGGCGCGCTCGTGGCGCGGAGCACGCCGATAAAGCGAGAATGCCGTTATTGGTCGAAAGCCCTCGGGGGGTGAAAGTGGCGCGGAGACGCCCGAAGAGCCTATTGAACCAAGTCGCGCCAGAGATCGTCTTTGCGTCGATCTCTTTGACACACAAGGGAGGAAACAATGCGTACGAACGCACTTGTTGGCGCCGCTTTGGCGCTGTTAATTGGCTTCGCGATCCAATCCGGCGGCGCGCAGGCCCAGAATTTTGAAGGAACCGATGCCGGTTTCCCGGCGCCGACCGGCGACTCGGGAATTGTCCCGGACGGTTCTAAATTGATGCGCCTGTTTGATGGCGGTTGCATTCTGACCGAAGGTGTGGCGGCCGGTCACGACGGCTACATGTACTTTAGTGACATCACGTTTACCAAGTTTTGCCAGGATCCGTCGGGTCTGTACGCGCAAGCCGGAAATATCTGGCGGTACGATCCGCAATCGGGTGATACCACCATATTCCGCAGCCCAAGCGGCATGTCGAACGGTATTAAGTTCGACCGCGACGGCAATATGTTGGCCGCGCTCGGCGCCGACTATGGCGGGCGGATGCTGGTCAAGACCGATATGTCGTCCGGCAAGAGCTACATTTTGTCGGGCACCTACAATGGGAAGTCCTACAACGCGCTCAACGATATCTCGATCGACGAACAGGGGCGCATCTACTTCTCCGATCCGCGCTATCTCGGCCACGAGCCCGTTTTCCAGCCGGGCTTCGCTGTTTACCGCTTGGATCCGGACGGAACAGTCGATCGCATTATCACCAATGGCGGAAAGACCAACGGCGTGCTCGTCTCGCCAGACCAGTCGACGCTCTACGTTGTCAGCAATGACAATGGTTGGCTTGGTTTCATGCAGCTCGACGAGACCGACCAAGCGCCGACGGTGAGCCGGCATTTGTTGCAGGCCTATGACTTGAACGCCGACGGCACAGTGAGCAATCGCCGCGTCGTGGTCGACTATTCCGAACTTTATCCGGGGCAGCCTTGCAGCGGCCCGGATGGTTTGGTGGCCGATGTTGACGGCAATGTTTACATGGCCGAGCGTTGCGAGCACCGGCCGGGTATTGCGGTGCGTGATGCACAGGGCAAGGAACTTGCGTTCATGTCGACCGGCGAAGAGTTGCCGACCAATGTCGGGTTCGGCCGCGGTGACGAATCGAACGTGCTCTACGTCACGTCGGGCAAAAGCCTGTACAAGATCGCGCTCGGCAAAGACGGGTATCAATTGCCCTGAGGCCAATGCGGTCCAAAAAATGAAGAAACGGCCGGCAAATTGCCGGCCGTTTTTTTGTGTACCGCGGACCTTCCGCCGCGTTGTTGCTTGGAAATGTCCGCCTTAGGCTCATGCGGCGGCGCGTCAGAGACCCATGCAGTTCGCGTAGTAAGTTACGGTGCCCGGCCAGTCGGAGAAGATGCCAATAATGCCGACGTCCTGCGCCAGCACATCGAGGACGGTCATCATGTCGCCGTCATTGTCGATGACCGGCGTGGTGGTCTGATAGTACCAGCCGCCGCCGCTTGCCAGCGGACCGGACCGTTCGAGGGTCCATGTGATGATATCGAGGCCCGCCGCTTTTGCCGCGTTGGCGTAGACCGACGGTACGATCTGGTCGCCATCGAGCGCCAGCAGCATCCACATCGGCGGCGCCAGAATCTGCACATCTTGGGCGACGAGCTCCGCCATGGTCGGTGACCATGTGGCCGGATTGGTATGATCGAACCCGGGATCGCTATAGCGGCCGTCGAGATACACGGCTTGGTCACCATAGTCCGTGTTTTGAATCCAGTAGAGTACGTCGTCGAGGTTGAATGATTGCGGCCACACAAAGCTCGGCGGCACGCCGGCGGCCTCATATTCGTCGATCAGTTTTTGGGCATAATCTTCCTGAGAAAAGCCGTTAAACGGCATCGGCACTTGGGGCGATTTGAGCTCCGGCGTGAATTTCACGCCGAGTTCCCGAAACAGGTCGATGCTTTCCGTATGGCTGAGCAGCGTGCCGCAGGTCGCGTGAAGGTCGGTGCGCCAATTTGCCGTGCCGTCCAAATACTCCTCAACTGTGGTGCCATCACGATTGGCCGCATCCATCTTGCCGCAAAGCGATTTGAACTCGGCAAGTGTGATGTCGCTGGTGCAGCAAAGCGCGTCAGCCTGCGAAACATTCGGAACCGCCGGCGTAAATGGCGTCGTACATTGGTCTGCCAACTCGGTCGCGAGAATATTTGTGGTGGTATGCAGGTCGCATTGCGCGTGTCGGCAAACCAACTCTAAGTCGCTGGTGAAAGTCACGTCACACTCGACAATGCCCGCGCCCATATGCGCGCCGGCTTCATAGGATTCCTTAGTATGCTCAGGGAAAAGGAGCGGTGCGCCGCGATGCGCGATCGAAAAATCGGTCCGTTGAAACGGGCCGGCTTCACAGGATTTCAGGGCGTCTTTGAGCGCGCCGTCATCCATGTCCTCGATCAGGAAGAACGGGCGTGGGCCGACTTGTACGCCACCGTCTTCCTCGTCATCAAGATGATCCTCCCAATCGTCTTCCCAATCTTCCCACCGGTCTTCTCGATCGTCGTCCGCAATAGCGGGGAGATTTAGCGAAATGCAAGCCGTCAGGGCAACGGCGGCCGAAAGTGCAAGCATTGCAATACGCTTCCGCATCAGGAACTCCTTCTCGGGCTGTCGATAGGCAATCATTTTTGCACTATCAAATTTACCTGGTGCCGCATGCTTACCGTTGCTTTGTGTCTCGGCGATGCTCGTTCCATGACAAGACCGTGAAGCGACATCACGGTGTCGCCCAGTCGCCAATTTTGCGTGGCTTTTGGGGTTGACCGACCGTGGCACCGTTCGGCGATAATGCCATCGCGATCAATGCAGTAAGCCTGAACTTGGGGGGTAGCATGGATTTTGAGGCGGCGGTTTTGCATGAGATCGGTGGCGCACTGTCGATCGAAACAGTGTCGATTGGAGATCTGCAGCCAACTGATGTCTTGGTGCGCGTCCATGCCAGCGGGCTCTGCCACACAGACCTCGAAGTGATGCAAGGCTCGCTCGCTTATCCCTTGCCGATCGTTCTCGGACATGAAGGTGCAGGCGTCGTCGAGGCGGTCGGTTCCGGCGTGACCCTCGTGAAACCGGGCGACCATGTCGTGTGTTCGTGGAATCCGAATTGCGGCCATTGCTTCTATTGCGATCGTGATCAGCCGATCCTTTGCGAACCGTTTGCCCACCATCAGCCAAAGGGACATTTGCTCGACGGCACGTCGCGATTGTCAATCAATGGCGAGAAGCTGCACCATTTCTCCGTGATGTCGTCGCACGCGCAGTTTTGCGTGGTGCCGGAATCGGGCGCCATCAAAGTACCTGACGCGATCCCTTTTGATCGGGCCTGCCTTATCGGCTGTGGGGTGATGACTGGGGTGGGCGCGTTGCTCAATATTGCCAAGGCCTCGGTCGGGGCGAGCGCCGTGGTGCTTGGGTGCGGGGCCGTGGGCCTCAACGCCATTCAGGGCGCGCATTTGGCCGGCTGCGAACCGATCATTGCGGTCGATGTCGCGCCGGACAAGTTGGAGAAAGCCAAGATCTTTGGCGCGACGCACACGTTCAACGCCCGTGCGGATGACGTTGCGGCGCGCGTAAAAGAGCTCACGGCGGGGCGCGGCGCGGACCACGTGATCGAAGCGGCGGGCATTTTGGGAACCCTGCAAACCGCTTTCGATTGCACGCGTCCCGGTGGCGATGTGGTGCTGCTCGGCAAGACCGACGTCAATGCCCAGGTTGGTTTGCGCTGGGGCTCGATGATGGGCGAGCGCAAAATGATCCGGTCGTCCTATGGCGGCGCGCGCCCGCGCCGCGACTTTCCCTTGCTCGCGCAGCTCTATCTCGACGGCAAGCTCAATTTGGATGATTTGATCTCCATGCGTATCGACCTGGATCAAATCAATGACGGCTTCGCGGCGATGGCGGAGAACAAAATCATCCGAGCGGTCATCGAGATGCGACACTAATCGCAACGGCAAGGTGTTTCAGGAACTGCCTTATGGAATTCCAAGGATACAAGACCCTCAAGTTTGAGTATCGCGCGCGCGTGCTCTGGGTGACAATCGATGGCAACGGGCCGATGAACCCGGTCGACGACGATCTGCATCGTGAGCTCGCTCGCGTCTTTCCGGAATTGCAGCGTGATCCGGACAGCGATGTCATTGTTCTAACCGGCGCTGGGCGAGCGTTTTGTGCCGGCGGGGACATGACGTGGTTTCAGGAAATGATCGATCAGCCGGAGAAGTTCCGCGCCATCGTGCCGGATGCCAAGCGCATCATTTTCGGCTTGCTCGAACTCGAAAAGCCGATTGTGTGCCGGATGAATGGCGCGGCCGCGGGACTGGGAGCCAGCATTGCGCTGTTGTGCGACATCATTGTCGCTGACGAAACCGCCAGGATCGGCGACCCGCATGTGAGCATGGGACTGGTGGCGGGTGATGGCGGCGCAATCATCTGGCCGCAGCTGATCGGCTACGCGCGTGCTAAGGAACTTCTGATGACAGGCGCGCTCATTTCGGCACGCGACGCGGCGGACATGGGGTTGATCAATCACGCTGTCACCGCCGATGAACTCGACGCCAAAACTGATGAGATCGTCGACAAGCTGGCAAACGGCGCAAAATGGGCAATCCGCTGGACCAAAACGGCGGTCAATCTGCCTTTGCGCGAACTCGCCACGAAGATCACCGATGCCGCGGTCGCATATGAGATTTTGACCAACATGCATCCGGACCATCAAGAAGCGGTGACGGCGTTCTTGGAGAAACGGGCGCCTGATTTTCAGGGTGACTAGCGTACAGAATTAGCCCTGAGCGCTGTAGCCGCCATCGACCGGTATGGCGGTGCCGGTGACGAAATCGGATGCAGGGCTTGCCAGAAATACGCCTATGCCCGCCATGTCGCCGGGATCGCCCCAGCGCGCGGCGGGGGTGCGCGCCAAGACCTTTTCGTGGAGCCCGTCCACTTCACGCCGACCCCGGCGCGTCAGATCGGTATCGATCCAACCCGGCAGGACCGCGTTGACCTGAATATTGTCCTTCGCCCAAGCGCATGCGAGGCCTTTGGACATCTGCACGATGCCACCCTTGCTCGCGGCATAGGCCACTGTAAAGGACGCCGCGAAGATCGACATCATTGATCCGATATTGATGATTTTGCCGCCGCCGCGCTCGACCATCGACGGATAAACCGCTTGGCAGCATAGAAACGCGCCGGTCAAGTTGATATCGAGCACCTGCTGCCACTCGGCCAGCGTGTAATCCTCGGGCTGCTTACGATTGTTGATGCCGGCATTGTTGATCAGGATATCGACGCCGCCATATTGGCTTCTCGTTGCTTCGACCATGGCTTGGCAAGAGCTCGCCTGAACGACGTCAACATCGACCGCGATGGCTTGTCCTCCCGAGGCCGAAATTTTGGAAACGGCTTCGGCGTTCTTGTCCGCATTGCGTCCAGCAATAACGACGGACGCGCCCACCTCGGCAAGTCCACGCGCCATGCCAAGACCAATGCCGCCATTGCCACCCGTCACGATGGCGACACGCCCATGCAAATCGAAACTTGCCATGATAAGTTTTTGTCCTTTTGCTTTATCGGTTCTGATCTTCCCACCATGCGCGCCAAGCCGGAATGTCGTAGCCAAAGCGTTGGCCCGTCAACGTCGTCAGAGCACCGATGATGTCCCCGGCCAACCAATCGGGGTCGTCCGGCGCATCCAGTCGGTTGATGAGCGCCTGAAGCGTAGGCGCGTCGGCTTGGCCAATTTGCGCCACGGTCCAGGCGGCTGCAGGCGTGGGTTCCATATACTTCTCGGGGTTGTTCTGCGGCGCGCGCCAAGGGTGTTCGATTAACTCGACCGGCACGCGGCCGTGGCCGTTCATGGCGATGACACGCATAAGGCCCCAGCGCGCCATATCGGTCGCCGTAACCACGAATTTCTCGTCAAAAAGCTGGAGCGACAGGTTCGGAAACGGGCCGCGCAGGCGTTCGCTGACCGCTGCGCCCACAGGTTCCGACCGTTTGTAGGCCAGCGGCCAAAGTGCGTCGCGCAAGGACGCGCCAAACCGTTGGTAGGCCTCAGGATCGGCGAGCGCATCATCCAGTCGGGCCAGCATGTCTGGCGCCGCGGGCGCGTCATCCGCTCTGTTCAATGCGCCGAGCGATCGACGGTTTTGGTCCGGCTTCGATGACGGGGCGGGCGGGCCCCAAAGCGCGCCTCGATCATTCGGACCCGAGGTGCCAACATATACATCGCCGCCGATGACGGCGACGTCCATGGGTGCGGCCTCCGTGAATCGATGCGCGATCGTCCAGTCCGTTCCGTCCGCGCTGCGCCAAAGTCGGCCCCGACTCCGACCGGCGCTCACCGCCCACAGAGCGTCGGGACCGGAGGCCAGCGCGCGGATCGCGACGCCGGTGAGGTCGGCAACGGGTTCCACAATCGATCCGTCCGTGCGCCACACCGCGCTCTCGGTGTCGCCGAGATTGTTGGCGTAGAGCCAGCCATTGTGGACCGCCATCACCGTGACGCGCCGCCCATCGGGCCAACCGTCCACCGGCACCAAATTCTCGCCGTCGAGTCGTAGCAAGCGCGGGCCGTCGCCGTTTCGATCGGTCAATCCGGCATACAGCATGTTGTTGAAAGCTTTTAGCGCCGTGATCCGCGTGACGCGACCCTCGGCGGTCGGATGATCATGGATGATCCGCCAATTTTTGCCTTGGTCCTCGGAGATTTGCAGCTTGGCGCGCCACGCCGATGTCGCGGCGTACAAGCTTCCATTCAGCGATGCCATGGCGTGGACATGAAACGTGCGCCCGTGCGGCAGTGTGTGCCAGCGCCATTCCTTACCGTCAGTCACCATATATTCGCCGAGCCCCACGGTAAAACGCGGGTCTTCGAACGGCCAGTAAAGGTGACCGTCGGCAATGAGGGCGTGACCGGCGTCTTGGCTGAATAGGTGCGCTTCGTATTGCGTCTCTCCGCTTATTGGGTCGTAGGTGTAAACGTCGGCCGAATTGTGATTGACGTATTTCACGCTGTTGACGAACCAAACCTTCTGGTCATAGGCAATGATGTTCGAGACGCCCGACCAAGGCCCCGGTTGCGACAGCAGAACGAGCTGTTCGGAGGCGGTGGCAGCGGAAATTCCGATCATCCAAAGGCCGATGCACGACGCCGCGCAGGCGCTCCGAAGAAAGGTTCGAAACATGAGCAATCCCAATATACGTCCGAAATCTGACGCTAATTCCAGGCTGGAGATTAACGACTCAGATACGCCCGCTCAATCGGGCCACCGCGCCACGCATCATTGTCCGAATGACGGGGTGCCTTTTTGATTTCCTGTTGGAGACGGTATGGCGGCAAGGGCCGCGGCGAACAGTGGCGTCGTGCGTAACTTGATCTCAGTGTGCGTAAGCCGACGTGGCACCGCTCGTCGATGAGCGCCGAATGCACGAAACAAATTGCTCCGCCGGTAATGGTTTGCCAACGAAGTGGCCTTGGATCAAGTTACAACCATGGTCACGCAGGAATCTGACCTGTTCCACGGTTTCGACGCCCTGGGCAACAATTCTCAAACCCAACGCGCGACCGAACGCGATTATGGCACTCGCCACCGCCGTATCGTCGACGTCGTCGCAAACGCCTGATACCAGGGAACGATCGAGTTTCAGAACGTCAATCGGCATCTGGCGAAGGCGTCTCAATGCCGAGTAACCGGTCGCGAAATCGTTGATGGCAATTTGCATGCCCATCGATTTCAGTTTGTGCAGCTTCGAGTCGGTGGCGTCCACGCGTTTCGCGAACATGTCCTCGGGACACTCGAGCCCAAGCCGTGCAGCCTCGATGCCATTCGTTAGCTGTAGTCCGGTCGCGTTTTTCGCTGTGGGCTTACTGAAACGTCCGGACGAGGCGTTTACCCAAACACGAATGGCGGAGAGATCCGGCGACGACCACTTCTTGATTTGATCGTTCGCCGCGCGAAATGCCCAATCATCCAACCGGTCGATGAGTCCAGAGCGCTCCGCGAACGGAATAAAATGATTGGGGCTCAACATTCCCATATCCGGATGAGCCCACCGGATGAGCGCTTCCGCCCCGGTCAGTTTCCCAGTCGCCAGGTCAAATTGGGGCTGGTAGTGCAAGAGGAACTCGTCGTTTTCGATTGCCCGGCCAATCGAGTCGAAAAGTCGCCGCTGTTCGAAATGGCGAATGTTCAGCTCCGGTAAGAAGAACTGATAGCGATTGCGGCCCAGCTCTTTCGCTTGATACATGGCTGCGTCCGCATTGCGAATGAGGGTCTCCGCACTGTTCGCGCAGTTGGGATATAGCGATATCCCGATGCTCCCGCCAATCTTCATATCGTATCCGTCGATCTCGAACGTCGGTGCGAGCGCATCCAGCACTTTTTGCGCGACAATGGCGGCGCCATCCAGATCGGAGAGTCCTTCGCATATCACGGTGAATTCATCGCCGCCGAGGCGAAACGCTGAATCCGTTTTGCGGACACAATCGGCAATCCGTGCGGCGACGCTTTGCAACAGCTTGTCGCCGATGCCATGCCCGTAGGTGTCATTGACGGTCTTGAAGCCGTCGAGATCGACAAAGAGCAAGCCGACAATGCCGCCCGTGCGTTGCGAACGGAGCAGCGCCCGCTCCAGCGCCTGCTGAAATTGACCGCGTCCCGCCAGGCCGGTCAAATCGTCGCGGTTGGCGATGCTCGATATTTGTTTCTCAAGCTTTGCGCGCTCGATCGCATTGATCAGGCTGCGCTGCATGGCCGCGCCGTCCGCCTTGCCCTTGACGACATATTCCTTGGCGCCCGCTTGGACCGCTTTGATGGCGAGGTCTTCATTGGCGCGATCTGTGTAAACGATAATCGGCGTTTCGGGATCCACCTCCCAGAAGGCGTCGAGGGTGACCAGACCGCGCGAATCCGGCACGGAAAGATCGATCACGTAAGCGTCATGAGAGTGTTCGGCCGCGAGTTCCAGCGCATTGTCGCACCGGTCGATATGCGTCACCCCAAACCGGTAAGGACCTGGCTCGCTGAGCATGCTGCGGACCAAGCGAATGTCGCCGGGATTGTCCTCGACGAGCAAGATTTCATATTGCGGCCGTTCCTTGGTGGTATCCGCAAACTGGCCATTCGCCTTGCGTTCCGCCGTGAAGACCTGGGTCTTACGCGGATGAGAGACGGGCTCTGTCGTCAAGGTCCGGGTCATCGATTTGATCGGCCAATGGTTGCGCGCGCACTCATGGCACAACATTCCATTGTTTGTATTAAGGTTTGGTAACCTGCCAATGTTGACACGCGCGCCGACATGACGTGCCGTGCGCTTGACGGTATTACGCCGGGCGGTCGCCGGCGAGCGTCACCCGATGCAACAGGCGCCGATACCCGTGATAGTCGTTAATGGGATTGTGCTGGGCGCATCGATTGTCCCAAAAGGCGAGGGACCCAACACGCCAGCGGAATCGGCAGGTAAATTCCGGTTTGATCTGATGTTCGAACAGATAGCCGAGCAGGGGAGCGCTTTCTTCTTCGGTCATGCCATCAAAACGCACTGTGTGCGCAACATTGACGTATAGCGCTTTCCGACCGGTTTCAGGATGCGTTCGAATGACGGGATGGATGGCCTCGGTCGTGCTGCTATCGACATCGCGCCCGCCTTCTCGAATGCGATCGACGCGCGTCGCGGCGACCGCCGTACCGGAAGCACTATTTACCGCGCGTAGTCCGGCAAGCAGTTTCTTTAAGCCATCGGAAAGCATTTCATAAGCAAGGTACATATTAGCGAACAATGTATCGCCGCCAAACGGTGGCAGTTCCTTCGCATACAGCATGCTGCCCATCGGCGGTTTTTCCAAATAGGCCGTGTCGGAGTGCCAGATGCCGCCAAAATTAACGGTTTCGTCCTCACGTTTCAAAACCGGCACAATCATCGGGCACTCGTCGAGGCCTTTGATGAACGGATACGCGAGCGGTTCGCCAAACCGCTCCGCGAACGCGAGTTGTTGCGGCGGTGTCAGGTCTTGATCGTGAAAAAAAATCGCCAGATGTTCGAGAAAGGCGCGTCGTATGTCGGCGACAACCGCGTCATCGAGCGGTTTCGACAAATCTACGCCTGCGATTTCGGCGCCGATGCCCCCGCTGATCGGGCGGACATCAATCGTTGCGAAGGTCGTGGGGGCAGGAGAGTTCATGGCTCGTTCAATCCGGTTGCGGCGGCAAGCGTCGGGCCGATTTCTTGATTGACCACGAGATCGGC
>JANQOH010000146.1 GCA_028289725.1 Alphaproteobacteria bacterium | reverse complement strand
TGAGTTTCAGCGCCTGCACGGCATGGGCGAGGCTCTATATGAACTGATTGCAGCGGATCCGGCGATCGCGAAACCCTGTCGCGTCTACGCACCTGTGGGCAGTCATGAAGAGCTGCTGCCCTATTTGGTTCGTAGACTATTGGAAAATGGCGCCAATACCTCTTTCGTGAACCGCCTTCACGACAGGGATCAACCCATCGAAGAGCTCATCGCCGGGCCGGTCGCGGAAATCGCGGCACTCGACGCGATACCGCATCCGGCGATTCCGCTCCCCGCCCAATTGTACGCGCCGCAACGAGACAACTCGCTCGGTCTCGATCTATGGACCCCGGAACCATTGTCGGACCTCGGCGCGGCCATGAAAGAAGCCGCAGCGCACGAATGGACAGCTGGACCAGTGGTCGACGGGGACTTGCTTTCTGCCCCCGGTCGTCCGGTCACCGATCCGGCTGATCGGCGGCGAACGGTGGGCCGGGTCACGGACGCGGACGCCTCCGCAACAACGCGCGCGATCGAGTCTGCGACCCGATACGCAACAACTTGGGATCAGACGCCCGCGGGAGAACGCGCCGCATGCCTCGAGCGCGCGGCCGACTTTTTCGAACAGGAACGCGCTGCGCTGATGGCGCTGTGCGTTCGGGAGGCCGGCAAAACCATTCCGGATGCCCTGGCCGAAATTCGGGAGGCCGCGGATTTCTGCCGCTACTATGCGCACCGTGCGCGCGCGGACTTCGCGGCCCCCACGGTGCTGCCAGGCCCGACGGGCGAACGTAACCGGTTGCGCCTGGTTGGACGCGGCGCCTTCGTCTGTATCAGCCCATGGAATTTCCCATTGGCGATCTTTACAGGTCAGGTCACCGCAGCGCTCGCTGCGGGAAACACCGTTGTCGCGAAACCGGCGGAACAGACGCCGCTAATCGCGACGCAGGCCGTACGCCTGTTGCATCAAGCGGGCGTCCCTCCCGAAGCGCTTCACCTGCTGCCTGGCGACGGCACGGTCGGTGCGCGCTTGGTCGAGGACCCGCGTATTGCCGGCATCGCGTTCACCGGTTCCACCGAAACCGCGCGCCTGATCAATCAAAGCCTGGCGGCGCGCGACGGACCAATCGCGCCGCTGATCGCCGAAACAGGCGGCCAAAACGCGATGATCGTCGACTCAAGCGCGCTGGCCGAACAAGTGGTGCACGACGTTGTCACATCGGCATTTCAGAGTGCCGGGCAGCGTTGCTCAGCTCTGCGCGTCTTGTTCCTGCAGGAAGACATCGCCGATCGCTTAACGGCGATGATCGGGGGAGCGATGGATGAACTGGTGGTAGGCGACCCCAGTCAATTGGCAACGGACGTTGGTCCGGTCATCGACGCGGATGCACTCTCGATGCTGGAGGCCCACGCCGCGGCAATGACACGTCTGTGCAATCTTGTTCGCCGTGCGCCGCACCCCCGTGACGCCACGCATGGCACGTTCTTCCCGCCCGTCGCATTCGAAATTGGTGCACTTGATCTCTTGCAAAAGGAAGTTTTCGGGCCGGTGCTCCACATTATTCGGTATCGTGCCGACCGCCTCGACTCCGTTATCGACGCCATCAACGGAACCGGATTTGGTCTTACCCTCGGCATCCATAGCCGAATTGAGTCAACCGTTCGGTATCTGACCGCGCGCCTCAAGGTGGGCAACGTCTATGTGAATCGAAACATGATCGGTGCGGTGGTGGGCGCACAGCCATTCGGCGGCGAAGGCCTCTCAGGCACCGGTCCGAAGGCGGGCGGCCCGCACTACTTGCCGCGTTTCGCCACCGAACGAACGGTCTCAACCGACACCACCGCGGCGGGCGGCAACGCCAGCCTACTGACCCTCGGCGACGGCGCCGTAGTTTAATGAAAAAGCGCCGTGAAGGTCAGTACTTGTTGTGGTCCATGTCGTAGCAGCAATCCGGCTCAGCCCAGACGACTTCGCAGCTTGGCTCCGCCCCCGCCGCGGCGTCGCAGCCAACCGGCGCCGAACAAGTCACGGCCGCGATGAAGCGGGTGCCCGACGGGATCCGACGTTTTTCGGTGTCAACGCCGAGCTCGCCAACGGCACCGTGACCGGCGCTCGATTTGTAGCACGCAAGAAAGCGCTCAAAGGTTTGGATGCGCCAAGTCTCGGTTACCGCGCTCCCGTCACCATTGCCGCCGTCGGGCAACGCTTCCCATTCCTGAAGCACGCAGCTGTCCTTCGGTGGTGCAGCGCGCGCCGCGGCGAGCGCTTGCTCGGAGAAAACGCCATCGCCGCACGCCTGCGCGACCGCCGCACCTGGCGCAAAACCAACGCCAATGGCGCACAATCCGATAGCGCATAAAATGAGTCTAAACACGCAATACCTCCCCCAAAATTTCATTCATTTCTATGAGCGCCCCCGACAAGCCGTCGCAAACATAGGTTAGGACGCGGTGCGGATCGGATATGCGCCGCCGCCGTTCCAAGTTCGTGGTGGCTGCTTTAGAGATCGACCTCGACCAGATCGAGCGCGGATCGCCACATGGCTTCCAGATTCTCGTCGAATACGAACGCCGCTTCGCCCGGAACCACCAACCAATCGTCCCGTTTCAGCTCGGATTCAAGCTGCCCCGCGCCCCATCCCGCGTAGCCGAGGACCAACAGAGCCTGCTCCGGGCCCTTGCCTTCAACCAAGTCGGTCAAAATCCGCGTATCGATCGAGAACGCGATTTCCGGGCCGACGGCCTCCGTGGAGTCGGAAACATACTCGCTGGAATGCAGAATGAATCCGCGCCCGGGATCGACGGGTCCGCCCCAATGGAGTGAGATTTCGTCCGAGCTCGGCATCGCATCCAACTTGAACTGTTCGGCGACCGCTTCGCGCGGCACCACCCCCATCCGCCGATTCAAGACCAAACCGAGCGCACCGTCGGAATCGTGCACGCACATGTAAATTACGGTTTCCTGAAATCGGGGATCGGGCATGGACGGCGCGGCGACCAGGAGCTTGCCGACGAGTGATTCGTCCGCGTGCGCGGCACCGGTCAAAACCAGGACCGCGACAGGGACGATGATCAATTTTCGCGCCGCCTCAGTCACGCGCCCTATCATGTGCTTTCTCCCGTCGAGACCCCTATAGCTTGGGGCTTCCGCCCTCAATTTGAAAGTGCCAACTCACGCCGTGCGAAATCTGTCGCACGACCTCGCACATGCTCCTATGATCGCCGCCCCGCGCGGGATCACAAAACAAAAAGGAGGCATCGCATGGCACAGGTTGGCGGCATCGCGGGCGAACATCTCCGTTCGCTGATTGAACGGATTGAGCGCCTGGAAGAAGAGCGCGGCGGCATCGCCAGCGACATTCGCGATGTCTATGCGGAAGGCAAGGCCGCCGGGTTCGACGTCAAGATTATGCGCCAAGTGGTCCGCCTCCGGAAAATGGAAAAGGCCGACCGCGACGAACAGGAAGCGTTGCTCGACCTCTACCGGCACGCCATCGGCATGGATATGGAACCAGCGGCCACGGCCGCCGAATAGGTAATCTCTACGCCAGTGGCACCGTTCGAAAGGAGCCGCTGTCTAGAGCGTCGCCTGGGTACCGAGGACGAGACTGACTTGGCTTGAAAACACGCCGCCATTGCCGTGCGCGAGGCCAAGTGCGGCACCGTCAATTTGGCGGTCGCCCGCTTCGCCGCGCAGTTGCCGCACGGTTTCGATGACAGGGAACATGCCGTACATGCCGGGATGGCAGCACGATAGGCCGCCGCCATTGGTGTTGACCGGCAAAGTTCCGCCCGGTGCGATCGCCCCGTCCTCAACAAACCGCCCGCCCTCGCCTTTCGGACAAAAACCAAGATCTTCGAGGAACATGATGGTGTTGATGGTGAAAGCGTCATACACCTCCACCACATCAAAGTCCGACGGCTTCACGCCGGCCATTTCGTAGGCCCGCGCGCCGGACTCACTGGCCGCCGTCACGGTCAAATCCGGCATATTGGCGATGTAGCGATGCCAGTGCGCCATCGCGGCACCGAGCACATAGGCCGCAGGCTTCGGCATATCCTTTGCGCGCGCGGCTGACGTCACCACCAGAGCGCCCGCGCCGTCGGTCACCAAACAGCAGTCGCGCACGGTAAATGGATCGCTGATCGGCCGCGCGGAGAGCACATCTTCGATGGTGAGCGGATCGCGCATGAAGGCTTCTGGATTCATCGCCGCCCAGGCCCGCGCGGCCACTGCCACTTCCGCGAATTGTTCCCGTGTGGTGCCGAATTCGTGCATGTGCCGCGACGCCGACAATGCGTAAGAGGTAATCGGCTGGCGCGGATTGTACGGCGCCTCATAGGGATCGGGTTTGGAGCTCGAGACCAGGCGGCCCGAGGTCGAGCGTTGATTGCTGGCGTAAGCGATCAGCGCGGTCTCGCACACGCCGGTCTCGATCGCCATCATCGCGATCAGAACCTGAGCCAGGTTCGATGACCCGCCGATGACCGTGGAATCCGAAAACCGGGGCTGAATGCCAAGGTACTCGGCGAGTGTCAGCGACCCCATGTTCTGCTGCATCGAGGTGCAGAACACCGCGTCGACATCCTTCGCCCTGAGCCCGGCCTCACCCAATGCGCGTTCGATCGCGCCGGTCATGATCTCATACTCGCTCAAGCCCGGGGCTTCGCCGAGCCCGTAGGTGCCAACGCCAACAATGGCCGATTTGCCGCGCAAGCCCGTCATGATCCGCCTCCCGCCGGCCGAAACACAACGAGTGGCGCGTCGCCGGAGCGATCAACTTCCGCGCGCACCGCCATGCCGATGGTTACTTTCTCGGGTGCGATCCCTTCAACCCGGCTCATCATGCGCGCGCCCTCGGCCAAATCGATCAGCGCGACATTGTAGACGCCGCCCTTCTCTGGGCGTTGACGAACCACACTGGTCGCGTACACCACGCCGTCCCCCGACGCTTGTCGCCATTCGAGCGCGTCTGAGCCGCAATGCGGACACACAGCGCGCGGATAGAACACCGCCTTATGGCACGCAGTGCAGTGTTGGATGTGAAACTCGCCCTCGGCGAGATGGTCGAAGTACGTCTGTTCGGCCCCCGGCCCGGCAATCGCGTCACTCATGGGCGTTTCCCTCCCCTCAAGCAAAACCGAGCGCGCGCCGCCACCAATTTGGCAGTGCGAAGCTCGCCCGGTGTAGCGCGGGATTATAGTGACGCCCCTCATAGACGCCAGCCGGCACGCTGTAATCGTGCCCGTCACGGCTATACATAAAGAAGCCGAACTCGCCGCCCGGATAGACCGGCACCACCGACCGGTACGCAGCGATGTGCGGCAAGATCCCGCTTCTGCGCATCAAATTCACCAAGTTCGGCGCACCGTCGGCACACAGTTCCTGCAAATAGCGCGGACCATCCTTTGTGAGGAACAGGCTGTCGGAATCAACAACGACGCCGTCGTCCGCGAGGCACCCGGCCAGGTCTCGGCAAAAACCCTCAGAAAACAGTCGGCTGGACGGCCCGACCGGTTCGGTCAGATCCAGCAAAATGACATCGAAGCGGTCACCGGCACGCGCCGCTTGAGCGAGTAAATCCGCGGCGTCGACGCAATGCAGCGTGGCGCGCGGATCATCGTAATCGCCTTGGACACCAAGGTATGCGTTCGACACCGCGATGACGCGTTCGTCAATCTCGACCATGACAACGCGATCAACAAACGGATGAACCAACGCTTCGCGCAGGGCGCCGCCGTCACCGCCGCCGACGATGAGCACCGACGCGTGGTCGCGCGCCCGACCGAGCAAGGGCACGTGCAACAGCATCTCGTGATACACGAATTCGTCCGCTTGCGACGCCTGCACAAGGCCATCAAGCACGAGCACGCGCCCAAGCGCCTCATGCTCAAAGACCTCAATTTCCTGAAACTCACTTTGCTCGCGGTGCAAACGGCGCATCCGATAGGCGTGGCTAAAACCCACCCCTTCGTCGCGCTCGATCCACCAGTCGCCAGTCGTCGTCGCCATGTTACGGATCTTGCCTCGCCGCCAGGTTCCAGGGGCGCAAAACGCATGGCTTCATCGGCGAGTCAAGAATGGCGGCCTTAAGTGTCATCCACCTTCTTGCGTGATGCCTTCAACGCGGCGCGCTTGCGCTTATCCTCAAGACGCTTTCGCTTCACCGACGCAGGCGTCCGGGCCTTTTTACGAACCGTCGGTGGGATTGCGGCATCGCGGACCAGTGCGACGAGCCGTTCTAGAGCATCGTCACGGTTCCGCACTTGCGTGCGAAAGCGCCGCGCATCGATCACCAGCACGCCGTCCCCCGTCATGCGCTTGCCCGCAAGCGCCATAAGACGCGGTCGCACCTCTTCGGGCAATGACGGCGACTGGGCGACATCGAAACGCAGTTGCACAGCGCTCGACACCTTGTTGACGTTCTGTCCGCCTGGCCCCGATGCGCGCACGAAACGCCACACGATTTCGTCCGCATCGAGGGCGATCTCATCGGTGATCGGAATTGAATCCGCCATGACGAGGTCCATCTCATTGCACCGCCACAGCGTCAAGACAAGTTCAGCGGAAAAGAACCGAGATGGCGCGCCGGGTTTCAAAGCGGCAAGTTTCTGCGCGACACGCTCGCCAGAACCTTCCTGTCCGCCGTCGCCCTCGCAACGCTCGTCGCGTTCTGGCTATGATTGAGTCTCAGCCCTAGCAGCAGCTCAACTTACAGAGCCCGAAAACAACCCACGGTCCTGGCAAAGAATAGTGAAGGACATTTACGAAATGACATATGGCGGCCGAGCATCCAGACATTTTCGTCCACGCAGCAAGACTTTCGGAATTCTTCTTTCGGTCACGCGCCTGTTCCTAGCGATCCTTTTTACCGCCTTCCCCGTCTCGCTGGCTGCCGAAGAAAGCCGCGAGGTCATTCACCTGAATGGCCAGAGCCTGACTCTGGACGACGTGGTCAAGATCGCCGAAAACCGCGCCGACATCGCGATCGCCCCGGATGGCATGGCGCGAATTGAAGCCGCCCGGAATGTCATTCAACACTATGTGGACGACAAGATTCCCGCCTACGGCATTAACACCATGTACGGCCAGGATTTCGGCGTAATTCTGCCCGAGGCCGAAATCCAACGGATCAATCGCATCAATCTGGTTCAGGAAGCCACAATTATCGGCCACGGCCCGCAGGCGATCGTCCCTGCCGAGACCGTGCGCGCGGCCTGGGCGCTCATGGTGAACAGTTACGCAACCGGGTTCGCCGGGGCTTCGCCGGAACTGAGCGAGGAAATCGTGAAGCGGGTCAACGCCAACCAGATCCCCCAGGACATCGAATATGGCGGATCTATGGGTGACGCGGACCTCACCATGAACGCCAAGATGGCCTTGCATCTCTACAGCGATCCCGGCTTTGCCGTTGGCGCCGGGGACGCCACGAACCTCTTAACCTCGAATTTCCTCACCATCTCGCGGGCAATCCTCGCGGCCAAACGGTTCGAACGCTTGATGGCGAAGGCGAAAGTGTCGTTGGCCTTCTCGATGGAAGGCTATCGTGCAAACCCCTCGCCAATCTCCCCCGCCGCCATGCAGGCTGCGACATTGCCGAGCAAGCGCAAGATTCAGAAAGAGATGGCGTTCCTATTGAACGGCAGCAAGCTTTGGGATGAGGACGGGCCGCGGCGCCTTCAGGACTTCCTGAGCCTGCGAACCAGTGCCGACCAAACGGCAGCCGTGGAAACCGCTTTGCGTCGGTTAATGGGGACCTTATCGAGCTACTGCAACGCGTTGCAAACCAGCCCGATGATCGATGTCCGAGGCCGGAAAATACTGAGCGTGACCGAATACGACACGACCCAGCTCACCCTGGATCTGGATCATTTCCGGCAAGCGCTGGGCCTCATGGCTATAGCCATCAACACGCGGTCCCTGAAGGTCATCTCCCGTCCCTTCTCGGACTTGCCCTCGGGATTTGCGACCGATGATCCAACCAAGTTCGACGGCCTCTACACGCGCAATCTGACCTACTGGCAGACCAGCTTCTCGCGAGAGGCACTGGCGCATAGCCATCCCGTTACGTCGATGACGATCAGCTTCTTGGCCGAGGGCGACGAGGACTATTCCACGCCGTTTCCGAATTCGGCCAGACTGACCGAGCGCATGGTCGATCGCCTTGAAAAGATTATTACCATCGAAGCGCTGATCGGCGCCTTTGCTCTGGAACGCCGCTTGCAATCGGGGGAACTGACCGAGGACGACATCCCCGTGGCCTTGCGCGAGGTTCATCGGGAAATCATCAAACGGTCTCCGATGCAGTATGAGGAAAACGAGCAGTACACGCTGGAGCCGCTCTTGAAATACTTCATCGACGAGTACCAGCCGCCGAAGGACGTGTCTCAGATCGCCCTGGCGCAATAGGGCGAGAGCTCGTTTTGAATAGCCCCGAGTTTTCTAGACACGCTCGGGTCTTGTAGGCTCGGCGCCGTATCCGCCCGCGCTGTAGCAGGTTGAAAAAGCTCTCGGCGACCGCGTCATCGTGACAGTTTCCCCGGCCCCGGTAATTTGGCATGGCGGGCGATGTCCTTCATACTGGGCGAGTGTCAATGGGCCGCTAAACAACCGGGAGAGGACATGTCCGTGAAGGAACATATGCACCGGCTAATGTCCGAGATCGGTCCGTTGCTCGAGCTCGCAGCGGTCATTGAGTCCGACGACGGCGACGGTTGGATCCTGGCGATCGATGAGGACGACGGCGTCCTGGTCGAGCTCGACGATGAGGAAGGACGGATCTTTCTGTCCGCCGAAGCGGGCGTGCCCGACGACGAGGCACGGCCGGGGCTTTATGAGACGCTTCTGGTCTACAACGCACAATGGCATGCGAGCGGCGGGGTCCGCATGGCGCTCGATGAGCCGGGCGGAGCGGTGGTGCAAATGCTGGAGTTGCCGGCCGCCGGTTTGGACGCGTCCAGACTGGCGCAGGTGTTCGTCGCCTTCCTCCAGGCTCTCTCGGGATGGCGCGCGGTTGTTGCCGGAAGCCCCGGCGGTGCGGACAGCTTGGATGCCTCCGCACCCCGCAGCGGCATCCCGGTCTGAGCGGGGCGATGCCTGGAAACGGCGGGAGGCGGCTATATGAGGGACGCTAGA